>JAHFFT010000001.1:0-91680 GCA_023247795.1 Candidatus Omnitrophota bacterium | reverse complement strand
TTAACAGTCATGTACGAGAAATTCCAACAGCTCGATGGGTCTCATCCCTGGCGGGATGTCAGCCCGAATGGTTATATCGACTATCCCGTGCGATACCGCGAAGGCGGCCGGGTCCTTTATTTCAATTATCTGCTGGCTAAAGAATTAGGCCTCATTCCCCAACACCACCGCCATCGTCTCACACCTAAATTGGAACAGACCATTTTGACGACCTTTTCGATTCAGATCATCAACGAACATGATCAAAACAAAGGTGTGCAATTGCCATCTCCCGGAATGGAAAGCAAATTGTACATGGCCACCCGTTATTTGCAAAGTCAGCATAAGAACAAGCAAGGCAAGACCTCCGGCGACGGCCGCAGCATTTGGAACGGATTTATCCGCACGGAACGGATGATTTTTGATATCACTAGCCGCGGGACCGGTGCGACCATTTTAAGCCCTGGCGTTCAGGAAGCCGGCAGGCCATTGGCCACAGGCGACGAGAGCGTTGGGTATTCGAGCGGGTTGGCTGATTTGGAAGAGATGCTGGGCAGTGCCATCATGTCCGAAATTTTTTATCGTAAGGGAATACCCAGTGAGCGTTGTTTAGCAGTCATTGATTATAAAGACAAAACAGCCATTGGTGTTCGCACCGCGCCCAATCTCATCCGGCCGGCGCATATTTTTCGATATTTGAAGTTGGATAACTATGAGGATTTAAAAAAATCTTTTGATTATTTCATTCAGCGTCAGGAAGAGAACAGAACTTTTGAACTGCCGCAAAAAGGACAGATCCGTTACTATAAAACTTTGGAACATTTGGCCAAGGTCTATGCCAAATTAGCAGCTGTTGTCGAGGAGGAATATATTTTCAATTGGTTGGCCTGGGACGGCGATAACATGCTGGCGAGCGGGGCTTTACTTGATTACGGTTCGATCCGGCAATTTGCCGCCAAACATAACAAGTATCGTTACGAGGATGTTGATCGCTTCTCAACCTGTTTGAGCGAACAGCGCTATTGGGCGCGCTGGCAGATGCAGACCTTCGCGCAGGTGGTTGATTATGTTTTGTCCGGCCAGAAAAAGAACATTACGGATTTTGCCTCGGACCCGATTCTGGAGATTTTTGATCAACGGTTTGAATATGAGCGGCAAAAGCGGATGCTGTATCGCATTGGGTTCACCATCGAGCAGTCGGAAAAATTGATTGGCCAGCATCAAGATCAGGTGGATGCCTTTCGAAAGGTGATCAATTATTTTGAAGAAGTTAAGACGGTCAAGGGAACGCAACGAGTTCCAGATGGGATTGATCATCCACCGGTATTTCTTGTACGCCACGTTTTAAGAGAGCTTCCTAAATATTTACTGAAAAACCGAAAACGGAAGGAATGGACGGTCATGCCGGCTGAGAAGTTTTGCAAGATCATGGCGGCCTCGTACATTGACCGACGTGATTTGGTTTTAACGCCGTATCGAGAGCAACGGGCGTTGCAATTTCAGAAATTGTATCAACAGTTGATTGATGCCGCCGGTACAAAGCCCTGGCTGATGCTTAAGGATGTCGCGAAGCGGGCGGCGGTCATCAATTATGAACACCGGGGGACTGGAGATGGTTTTACTTGGATATGCAAAGAATCCAATATTCCTGATAGTTCGAAACACCGCGATGAATTTCAGCAGGCCGTGGAGCGGTTCATTGATTCTCAGGTTTTAGTGCCGGGCAAATGGAAGCCGATCCGACCTTGGGAATTGCGAGGCAATACCATCAGAGCGCAGCATTTAAGACGGATGCAAGAGACCTTGGAACTTTATAACGAAGCCATATAAAGTCTCAAGTCTCAGGTCTCATGTGACAAGAAATTGGGGACTTGCAACTTGTGACTGAAAAGAATTCAACATGAAAATCATTTCCTGGAATGTTAATGGGTTGCGATCAGCGCTGAAGAAGGGTTTTGTTGACTTTGTTAAGGCTGTTGAACCGGATATTTTGTGTCTGCAAGAGACCAAATCGCCCAAGGACGCGATCTCGGTAACGCTTCCGGGGTATCAGCAATTTTGGAACCACGCGAATAAACCTGGTTATTCAGGAACGGCGGTCTTTAGCAAGGTGGAGCCACTCAAAGTATCAAACGGTCTTGGCATTGAAAAACACGATCAGGAAGGCCGCGTCATCACCTGCGAATTTAAGGATTTTTATTTGGTCAATGTCTATGTCCCAAACTCAAAACGTGAATTGGAACGTCTGCCTTATCGGCACAAGGAATGGGACGTTGATTTCTTGAAATATCTCAAGACGCTGGAAAAGAAAAAACCTTTGATTTTTTGCGGTGACTTGAATGTCGCTCACAAAGAAATTGATCTATCCCATCCAAAGGCCAATGTCAACAACCACGGGTTTACACCGCAAGAACGTGAAGGGTTTGACAATATTGTGAAGGCCGGTTTTATTGACACCTTTCGGGAATTCCAGCAGGAAGGCGGCCATTACACCTGGTGGAGTCCGATGGGCAATTGCCGGGCGAGGAACATCGGCTGGCGGATTGATTACTTCTGCATCTCTTCCCCGTTGCGGTATCAATTGAAAAAAGGTCTCATCCTCAAAGACGTCATGGGCTCGGACCACTGCCCGGTTGCTTTGGAAATGAAATAGCGCAAAGGGTGCGCGTGGAATATTTCCAGCTGCGGTTGCGTCCCTTTTTCCGGAATCATTTCAAGCTGCCGACAAAGGAAAATGTCATCATTTGTCTGATATTTGGGTATATAATATTGATGAAAGGAGGAACAAGCCATGGGATTTTCGCGTTCAGAAGATTTTTATATTCGAAAACTTTTTCAGAAAGTTTTGTTAAGAGAAATCATGTCAACACCACCCATTGTGGTCAAGATCAATGACCATTTCAGCCGGGTCGTCGAGCTCTTTAAGAACAAGCGGATCCGCCATCTGCCGGTTGTCAATCAGGAGTCCCTGCTTGTGGGTTTGATCACCGAGCGTGATCTGTATCAAATCCAGTCGCCGCGCCACCTCGAGGACGGCTCGCTTTATTATGATCCGGAAGTGCTCAACGCGATTGAGATTTATGCTGTCATGCGAAAGGACCCATTTTTTCTTCACCCCGACGACACCCTAGCCAAAGCGATCGCTCCGATGGTTGATCATAAATACGGATGCATTCCGATTGTTTCTAAAGAAAAAAAGATTGAAGGGATCATCACCCAATATGATCTTTTGAAAATGATCAAAGACGTGTTGGCAGAGTGAATTTGATGATTCTGACCTCGCAGGTCAGAGGAAGGGGGGTGACCATGTCAGCCAATTTCGCGCGAGATAAAAAAATCAATTTGTTCAACGAAGGCGCGCTGGGGATGTATCGTAACCTGGTTGAAGAGGTTAAGGTTGGGATTTACATCGCTGAAACAGAAGGGAATTTGCTCTTTGTCAACGAGGCCTTTGCGCACATTTTAGGATTCAGCAGCAAAGAAGAGGTGGTCGGCTTGAATCTCGCCCAGCAATTGTACGTTGATCCTGAGGAAAGAAACGTTTTTTTAAAGGCGATGGAACAAACCGGCCACGTTAAAGATTACGAGGTGCGAAATGTCCGCAAAGACGGTTCCGTTGCTGATTTATCGGTGACCAGCCATTTTATTTTTGATGATCAAGGGATCGTCGTTGGTGTTGAGGGGATCGTGCAAGATGTGACCGAGAAAAAAAAATTGGCGAATCAGCTGCTATTGGAGAAAAAGAAACTGGAGGAACTCTTGAATTTTGATGAGTCGGTGAACACGATCCATCGGGTCGACAAGTTGGTTGACTATATTGTCGCGAAGGTTGGTGCCATCCTTAACGTCGAGAAGTGCTCGCTCATGCTTTTGGACGAGGCCAATAATGAATTGTGCATTAAGGCGGCCCAAGGGATTGCGGAAAAAGTGATTCTTGATACCCGGGTCAAATTGGGTGAAGGGGTATGCGGCAAGGTTGCTCGCGAAGGAAAGAGTTTTTTGGTCAAGAACATCGAACAGGAACCCGATTTTCATCGACCGAACCGTCCGGCTTATCGTACGAATTCTTTCATGAGCGCGGTTATGAAATCGAAAGACCGTGTTATGGGGGTGATCAATGTCACGGATAAGGCCAGCCATCAGCAGGAATCTTTTACACCGCTCGATCTGAAAGTGCTCACGGTGATTGCTCGTCAGGCGGCCATTGCCGTTGAGAACGCAGAGCTGAATCAAGAGCTTGAGTTTTTGTCGACCAAAGACCCGCTGACCAATTTGACCAATTATCGTTTTTTTGTGCAAGCCTTGGATGAAGAGATCAAACGTTTGACCCGACTTCCCGGGAATTTGAGCATTTTGATGATCGATATCGATCATTTCAAATCTTATAACGACACATTCGGGCACTTGGAAGGGGATCAGCTCTTAAGAGATTTTGCCGGAATTTTAACAACGAATCTGCGAGGCATTGATAAAGTCTGCCGTTATGGAGGAGATGAATTTGTTGTGCTATTACCGGGAGCCAATGTTCATGAAGCGAAGATTGTCGCCGAGAAATTGCGGCGCATTGTTGAATTGAAAGAATTCAAACAGCCGGTTACGATCAGTGCTGGTGTGGCGGAGTTTAAAAGTCCGATCAACCGTTTTGAATTGACCTTGCGGGCCGACCGGGCATTATACCGGGCCAAACAGCAGGGAAGAAATCAGGTCAGCGAGTAGAATTTGGGGAATGTCTTGAAAAGTAACAAGTCCCAAGTCACAAGGCTTAAGCTAAAAATGATTTGAGATATGGGACATGAGACATGAGACCTGAGACTGGAGACTTGAGACTTGAGACCTCAGGCAGTTATGGCAAACGAAAAAATTCTCATTGTCGAGGACGATAAACACATTTCCAAGCTGGTTAAGTACAATTTGGAAAAGGCTGGGTATCATTGTGTTGCCACCATTACCGGTGAGGATGCCCTCAATCATTTGGACAGCAATCCGGTTGATGTGATCATCATGGATATCATGCTGCCAAAAATGGATGGGTTTGAACTTTGTAAGCAGGTCCGGCAGGATAAAAATTTTGTTCACACCCCCATCATCATGCTGACGGCGCGGGGAGAGGAAGTCGATCGCATCGTCGGTTTTGAACTGGGCGCCGATGACTATATTGTCAAACCTTTCAGTCCGCGAGAACTGGTCTTAAGAGTCAAGGCTTTATTGAAAAGGGGAAAGGCCGAAGACACCGGCAAAGATATTTTGAGTGTTGCTAACATCAAAATCGATATCCCGCGGCATCAGGTGAGCGTCAATGAAAAAAACATCAGCTTAACGCCGATGGAGTTCAAACTGCTGGTGACGCTAATTCAGAGTAAGGGACGCGTTCAATCACGGGATTTTCTTTTGGATAAGGTCTGGGGGATCACGGCAGATGTGACGACCCGCACTGTCGATTCGCATATCAAATTCCTGCGCCAAAAGTTGGGCAAGGCCGGTCAACTGATTGAGACCATCCGCGGCATTGGTTACCGCATCAGTGATGAGGAGTGAGCGTGAAGAACAAGTTGTTTCATAAAGTGGGTATTGTGTATGGGTTGATTTTTACCATTGTTCTTCTTGGAATCCATATTTCTCTCACTCAGTATTTTCACACCCAGAGTTCTTCCTTTGTTGATAAATCATTTGCGGAAATTCAATCCGCGTTCCAAACGTTGGAAGAACGAATTTTGGTTGTCTTGTTTACGGCATTTGCTGCCTTTATGTTCATGGACTATGGGGTGGCACTTTATTTTACCAGGTTGATGACCCATATGGCTGATGCGGCACAACGGATGGCCGCAGGAAATTTTTCGCGGCAATTTTTTAACCGTTCCAACGACGAGATTGGTGATTTGGCCGCGGCGTTTAACCACATCGCTGATCAAGTCCGCCATCGGATTGAAGAAGATTCGGTTGGACGGTCTCGTCTGGAGGCCGTGCTTTTGAGCATGTTTGAGGGGCTTTTGGTTGTGGACGGCCACGGGGGGATTCTTTTGATGAACCAATCCTTGCGCGACGTTCTTCAGATCCAGGAAGACCCTATCGGAAAACGGCCTTTGGCGGTGATTCGCAATATCGAAGTCCAAGACTTGATCACCCAAGCGCAAATATTGGACCAAAGTGTCTTATCAAGGGAAATCACCTTATTGTTGCCCGACGAGAAAATCATGCTGGTTCACGCGGCACCGGTGAACCGAGCGGGAGTCAACGAAGGCCAGGTCTTGGTTTTTCATGACATCTCGGATTTGAGAAGATTAGAGCGTGTCAGAAAGGAATTTGTTACCAACGTCTCTCACGAATTGAGAACTCCGCTCGCGAGCATCAAAGGTTACTCGGAGACGCTCTTGGAAGGAGCTCTCGAGGATCAAGCACATGCGAAAGAATTTTTGAAGATCATTTATGCGGACTCTGAGCGTCTGGCCAAACTCGTCGATGATTTATTGAGTTTATCGCGCATTGAGGCCGGTAAGTTGGGTTTGGAATTCAAGGAGGGGTCGTTGGAACCGCTCGTTGATGCTGCCTTTGTCGCATTGTCTTTTCAAGCGCGCGAGAAAAAGGTGCGGTTGAAGAAGGAAATTCCTCCGCAGCTGAAGGTCCGTATGGATGAGTCAAGCATCATGCAAGTGCTGATGAATTTGGTTGAAAACGCGGTTAAGTATAATAGAGAAGGCGGGTCGGTTAAGGTGTGCGCCCGCAGGACTGAGAATTCAATTGTTGTTGATGTGATTGATACTGGTATCGGCATTCCTGAAGAAGACCAGCGTCGGATTTTTGAACGTTTTTATCGGGTTGATAAAGCCCGTTCCCGTGATTTGGGAGGGACCGGATTAGGATTGTCCATCGTTAAACACATTGTTTTGGCGCACAAAGGAACCGTCGCAGTCCGCAGTGAGCTGGATAAAGGGTCCACTTTTAGTTTCACCCTGCCGCAAGTCATTTCATAAGAAGGATTTATTGGAGTTGCAGGGGCATAAGGACAGTCCCCAAAAGGGGACAGCCCCTATGCCCCTCCCCGCCCAACAGTTTCACACATTCTTCACATTTCCAACATAAGCCCTTCATATTTGATCGATAGAATAAATTCGTCATGAAAAGCCAAAAAGGGAATAAAAGAAAAGAATGAATGTGCGAAGTTTACGTGGTTTTGTTTTTTTCGGATTGCTCGGATTGATTTGCTATGGCTCTCCGTCAGCAGCGGTAGCAGGTGAAATTGATGTCCTGGTCAATAAGCTGGTGGAGAAGGGGCTCCTTACTCCCATGGAAGCGCAAATCATCGTCGATGAATCCGCGCAGCATGTCGCTAAAGAAATCGCTGAAGCAAAATCCGCGACCTTACCAGCTTGGGTGCAGAACATGAAACTCAAAGGCGATTTGCGTGTTCGCTATCAATATGAACGTAAAAACAGCAATACCGACGCGAGGGAGCGGGGACGTGTTCGTTATCGTCTAGGGATTGAGACGAAAGTTGTTGAGAATGTCAAGGTGGCGGCTGGTCTTGCCAGCGGCGGCGCGGATCCTCGTTCTACCAATCAGACGTTTGAGGATAGTTTTGCCACCGGGGACATCCGTTTGGATTATGCCTACGCGGAATGGACGCCAGTCAAAGAAGCAAAAATCGCGTTGGGAAAATTTGACGCGAAAAATTATATCTGGGCGCCTACGGACATGTTGTGGGACACCGACATCCGTCCGGCGGGCGGGGCAATCAATTATGAAAGAAATATTACGGGCGATATCGATGGATTCGCGAACACTGGTGTTTGGGTCATGGATGAAAATGCCAATAGCGACCGGCCGGCACCCTTTTTAACCTTTCTACAATCCGGCGTTAAGTGGGGTAATGAAAAAGTCGACGCTAAGTTCGCCGGCAATTACTATAATTTTCACGGTGCGCAGGGCCGGGCTCTGGATTGGTGCCGCGGAACCAATACCGGGGTTACGAAAACAAATAATGATGGTGGTTGCAGCGGCGGATTAACGTATGATTATAATGCCGCGGGTTTCTCGACGGAACTTGGGGCTGCTAAATTATTTGGTGGCCTACCTTTAAATGTCGATGAAAGGATCGCGGTTTTCATGGATTTTATCCATAACACCGACGCCGACGATAACACCAACGGCTGGACAACGGGGATGAGGTTCGGCAACGCGAAGCTCAAGGAAAAAGGCCAATGGCAGGCCTCCTATATGTTCACCCGTCTTGAGAAGGATGCCTGGCTTGATGTTCTTCCGGATTCCGACCGAAAAGGCGGCGATACCAATATCAGGGGCCATGAATTGTTGTTGGAATACGGTCTGAATAAAAACGTGACTTTAGGAATTGATTATTATCAGACCGCGAGGCTCACGGGCACGAAAGATCCTGAGCGTCTTGTGCAGTTGGATACGGTTTTTAAATTCTAATCAGAAGAAAGAACGAGTTAAATAAGAGAGGAGCTATAAGATGAACGGGAAGTTAAAAAAGTTGGGTCTGGGACTTGCTCTTTTTCTGGCGCTGAGCCAAGTCAGTTATGCGAAGGACATGATGCAGATCAAGGGATCAGATACCCTCATCAATCTTGTTCAGCGACTAGCGGAAGTGTATATGGAAAAAAATCCTGGAAAGTATATCGCGGTGACCGGTGGTGGGTCCGGGACCGGTGTTGCCGCTTTGATCAACGGCAAATGCGCTATTGCCAATTCTTCACGCAACATGGAACCCAAAGAGATTGAACAGGCGATGAGTGTTGGTGTTAACCCGCAGCGAGCGGTGATTGCCATGGATGGATTGACGGTTGTCACCAATGCCGGCAATCCGGTGGATAAATTAACGGTGGACCAGATTGGTAAAATTTTCCGAGGAGAGATCACTAATTGGAAAGATGTCAGCGGTCAAGACATGCACATCAATTTATACGGCCGCCAGTCCAATTCTGGGACTTATGTTTTTTTTCGTGATGTGGTCCTCGCCGGTGAATATTCTCAAAAAATGGATCATATGAATGGAAACGCTCAGATTATCGAGAGCGTTAAGCAGGACGCGTCAGGAATCGGTTATGTTGGGGTGGGGTATGTGAAGGATGTCACCGGAATCACGGTTGTCAAAGTCGCAAGCCGGCCGGGGGCGGAATACGCGAACCCTTTAAGCAAAGAAGCGGTTTTAAGTGGAAAATACCCGATCGCCCGTCCGCTCAATCAATATATCAATGGTACTCCGTCGGAAAGAATCAAAGATTTCATTGCCTTTGAGCTCAGTGAAGAGGGACAGAAAATCGTGGAAGAGGAAGGGTTCTTTCGGATTCCCGGTGAATATGTCGAGTTCAATAAACGTTTAGGGTTATAGAGTCGTCAGTCTCAAGCCACAAGTCCCAAGTGTGAAGCTAGATGTTTTAACTTGCAACTTGCAACTTGGAACTTGTAACTTGAAACAATTTGAGTTAAAGTCAGATTCTCCGTATGCATCGTCAAAAAGAGAACATCATCAAATCCCTTTTTTTTCTTAACGGCTTGTTGGTCGTTATTGCCCTATTGGGAATTTTTCTGCTTCTGCTTTTTAATGCCCTGCCGACATTTAAGGATGTAAAATTTTCAGAATTCATTTTTCGAGCCAACTGGAATCCTTCCGCTTATCTGGAATCTTCTTACGGTATCCTTTCGCAGGTTGTCAGCACACTCATGGTCACCATCGGATCTTTGATTATTGCTGTTCCTTTAGGGATCGGGACCGCGGCCTATCTTTCCGACGTCGCCAGTCCGCGGGTGCGCGAGATCGCCAAGCCAATCGTAGAAATCCTAGCGGGAATTCCATCGGTTGTCATCGGATTTTTGGGGATTGTTTTAGTTGGGCCCTTGATCGCCAAAGCAACGGGGAATTATAGTGGATTGAATGCGTTAAACGGTTCGGTGCTGTTAGCGGTGATGTCTTTGCCGACCATTGTCAGTTTGTCGGAAGACGCCTTGGGCAGTGTTCCCAAATCTTACACTGAAGCTTCGTTGGCTTTGGGAGGCAATCCTTGGCAGACGTTGATCCGTGTCAAAATCCCGGCGGCGAGTTCCGGGATCCTCGCGGCGACGATGTTGGGGATGGGCCGTGCCATTGGCGAGACCATGACCGTTTTGATGGCCACCGGAAACGCTCCGGCCATGCCGAAAAGTTTTCTTGAGCCGGTGCGGACCATGACCGCGACCATTGCCATCGAACTCGGCGAGGTGCCCTATTACACGACACATTTTCATAGTTTATTCGCGATCGGGTTGGTTTTGTTCATTTTCACGTTTATTCTCAATTTGGTTTCAGATATCATTTTGCACCGCTACGAAAAAAGGATGAGGGTCTGATGAAATATTCTCCTTTTTCGATCAAACATCTTCAACAAACGTTTGGTTTTCATTTTTTGCGTTTTTGCATGGGGGTCGTGATCCTCATTTTGATCGTGGTTTTTCATGATATTTTTAGCAAAGGATTTGGCATCATCAGTTGGGAATTTTTAACCACTGCTCCGCGAAAGGGAATGACCGAGGGGGGGATTTACCCGGCCATCGTCGGAACATTTTATGTGACGGTCCTGACCACGATTTTTTCGGTCCCCTTAGGGATGGGGTGCGCCATTTATCTCAATGAATATGCCCCAGACAGCAAACTCACGCGTCTGATCCGGATGTCGATCCGCAATTTGTCTGGCGTGCCGTCGATTGTTTATGGATTATTCGGCGTTGCTTTATTTGTGGAATTGTTTAATCTGGGGACCTGCCTTTTAGCGTCGGGGTTGACCTTAGGGCTCATGACGCTGCCCTGGACGATCACCGCGAGTGAAGAGGCGTTGAAGAGTGTGCCGAGATCTTACCGGGAAGGTTCTTTGGCCTTAGGGGCGACACAATGGCAGTCGATACGAACCAATGTTTTACCGTATGCTGTGCCGGGGATGTTGACCGGTACCATTCTTGGTTTGGCCCGCGCCGCCGGTGAGACCGCGCCGATTTTGTTTACTGGTGCGGCATTTTATTTGCCGTTTTTGCCGGAATCTCTATCGGATCAGTTTATGGCCTTGCCGTATCATCTTTACATCATGTCAACGCAGCATCACGCGATCATGCAGGTCCGTCCGATTGCTTACGGAACGGCTTTGGTATTGATTGTCCTGGTATTTTTGCTAAACTTAAGTGCTGTTGTTCTCCGTTATCAATTGCGCAAACGCTATCGTGAATAAAATGGATCAGATCAAAGTCCAAGTCAAAGATTTCAACTTTTTTTATGGGCAGGCCCAATGTCTGAAGAACATCTCTTTGGACATCATGACGCATGAGGTCACCAGCATCATCGGCCCGTCGGGGTGCGGGAAGTCGACCTTTTTACGATGTCTGAACCGCATGAATGATCTCATCATCAGTACCAGGACTGAGGGCACGATTTTGATCGACGGGACCAATATCTATGAAAAGGATTTGGATGTCGTTAAACTCCGCAAGAAGGTGGGGATGGTTTTTCAAAAACCAAACCCGTTTCCAAAGTCGATTTTTGAAAACGCGGCTTATGGGTTAAAGATCAATGGGCTGAAAGACAAAAATTTGTTGGCAGAGAAGGTGGAACAGAGTTTGAAAAACGCCGCCCTTTGGGGTGAAGTCAAGGACCGCTTGAATGACAATGCCTTTAAGCTGTCCGGCGGCCAGCAGCAGCGGCTCTGTGTGGCCCGTGCCTTAGCAATTGAACCCGAGGTGATTTTGATGGACGAGCCAGCCTCGGCGCTGGACCCGATCGCGACCGCGAAGTTGGAAGAGTTGATTGTGCATTTGAAAGAGCGCTACACCATTGTGATTGTGACACACAATATGCAGCAGGCGGCGCGTATTTCCGATGTCACGGTTTTTTTAATGCAGGGTGAACTGGTGGAGCACGGAAAGACCAGTGAGATCTTTACCAGACCGATGAAGAAAGTCACTGAAGAATATATCACGGGACGGTTTGGATAGTCCAGTCCCGGAAAGCAGACCAAGGAGAAAAAATGGAAATCCATTTGGATCAGGAATTGCAAAAATTGAATACCGATTTGTTGTCGCTGGCCGCGTTGACCGAAGGAGCGATCCATAAGTCGATTGAGGCGTTAAAGGCGAAAGACCAACAGCTGGCAGAGGAATGCATCCGTGATGATGAGCGGATTGATGAACTCGAATTGAAAATCGAGGAGGAAACGATTGCCTTGTTGGCCTTATTTCAACCGATGGCCAAGGATTTGCGGTTCATTACGACGGGAATGCGTATCAATTCGGAGTTGGAGAGGGTGGCTGATTTGACCGTGAATATTTGTCAACGGGTCAAGGACATGGCCGCCCGCGACAAGGTTCAGGTGGCACCCCCTGCTGACATTTCTAAGTTAGGAGAAATTGCCAAATGGATGGTGAGGCGCGCGATCGATGCCTTTGTCAGCGGCGACGAAAATCAGGCCAAGGAGGTCATTCTCAAAGACCAGGAAGCAAACCAATTGCGAACAACGATCATCAATCATTTGATCGATGATATCATGACCAAAGACAAAAAAACGGTCCCGCAGGCGACGGCGCTGCTTTTGGCCGCGCGTGATTTGGAACGGATTTGCGATCAGGCCAAATATATCGCCGAGGACGTGATCTACATGATCCAGGCGAAGGTTGTCAAGCACCATCCAGAACGCCTCAGTGAAGAAACTTAAGAGAAAAGCATTGTTTTTATGCACTGGTAACTCTTGCCGCAGTCAAATGGCGGAAGGGTTCTTACGTCATTTCGGTTCTAAGGATTATGGTGCTTTTAGCGCCGGAGTCAGCCCGGTCGCGATCAATCCGTATGCCATAAAAGTCATGCGAGAGGCTGGCATTGATATTTCAAAGCAGCGATCGAAATCCGTTGAAGAGTTTCTTGGTCAATCCTTTGATGATGTGATCACCGTCTGTGACCATGCCCTTCAGAAATGTCCGGTCTTTCCGGGCCGGCACCAGAAACGGCATTGGGACCTTCAAGACCCCGCCAAAGCCCAAGGAAGCGAAGAAGAACGTCTCAAAGTTTTTCGCGCTATCCGCGACCAAATCAAATCGTTCGTTCAGGAATTCATTGCCCGTTTATAGGCAGGGATTGTTTTTCGCTCATAAAATTTTTTGAGAGAAAAATTCCCTAATCGCGCAAATAAATTTCATTTTTTCGTAGCTTCTTTTTTCAAATATGACAGAATAAACAAAGAAGAAATGGGTGGCCGTTTGTTCAGGGGCGGTCCTCATCAAAACGAAGGAGGGAAAATGTCGCAACGCAAAGTTCCAGAAATCAATCAGTCCAACTTGATCATTGCTCTTTTGGTGATCAACACTTTACTTCTCGGGGGAATGTTTCTTAAGAGTACAGGGATGTGTCCATTCTCAAAAAAGGCAGGCATTTGTCCTTTTGCTAAAAAGGATGCCGCTCCAACAGTGCATTACTCGCCCAAAACAACAACAGCAGAACAGCCCCAATAATTTTTGCCAGGGGGACAGCCCTTGGAAAGTAACAAGTCCCAAGCGACAAGTCTCAAGTTACAAGTCTTAAGTTGAAAATGACATGAGACCTGAGACATGAGACTTGAGACATTAAAGGAACCTGTCCCCGTTTTTTTACTGATTCCATGAAAATCAAGACCAAAATCATCTGCACGATTGGACCCGCCAGTCAGCGCAAAGAGACGATTCTTAAAATGGCCGAAGCCGGAATGAATGTCGCCCGGCTCAATTTTTCACACGGCACTCATGAGCAGCATAGCCAAGTGATTGATTTGATTCGCCAGATCAATTCGGTATCATCTTATCAGGTAAAAATTTTACAGGATTTGGCTGGCTATCGAATCCGGGTTGGCGAACTGCGCCAGCCGGTCGAGTTGATCAAATACCAAGAAGTTTGGATGAAAAAGGGGCAAGTTCAAAATGATGAGTGCATCCCATTGGATTTTGACGGTGATTTTACGGCGATTAAGAAGGGGATGGATGTTTACATCAACGATGGGAAACTGTATTTGAAGGTGATCGGCCGTGTGGGTTTAAAAATCAAATTGGAAGTCTTTGGCGGCGAGCGTTTGATTTCACGAAAAGGGGTGAATGTTCCGGACCTGCAGTTGCGAGGAAATATTTTAACCAAAAAGGACCGCGAAGACATTGAGTTTGGGGTGAAGAACAAAGTTGATTTCATGGCGCAGTCATTTGTGCGTAACAAATCTGATATTGATCGTGTTGTAAAATTGGTCAAGCCACGGCTCTCATCGTGTCAGATCGTGGCGAAGATTGAAAACCGACAAGGGCTGACTAATTTGACGCGGATTATGGATTCATGCGACGGGATCATGGTGGCCCGGGGGGATTTGGGGGTGTCGATGCCGATCTATCAGATCCCAATTTTGCAAAAGCAGATCATCAAACGCTGCAATGAACGAAAAAAATTTGTGATTACCGCGACCCAGATGCTTGATAGCATGACCGAAAACGCCCGTCCAACGAGGGCCGAGGTCAGTGATGTCGCCAACGCGATCCTCGATGGGACCGATTATGTGATGCTTTCCGGCGAGACCGCGGTCGGCAGTTTTCCAGTGAAAACGGTGCGGATGATGAGCGAGATCATTAAGTACACGGAACGAAATCGGTAGCGGAGGCGTATACTAAAAGGGTCAGGCTGAAGCAATACGTAGGGCGGCACTTTTAGTAACGCCTCCAATCTTAATCCAATCTTACAATCTTATTGTAACGCCTCCAATCTTAATTTCCCGACTGGTTCCCAGGATGAATGACGTCCATTTCACAGCATTCAATTTGATTCCATCTTGCACGGCCATTGCTACCGATGAATGCGGTATTGATTTGGACATAATCGTTGATTTCACCGCATTGTGCTCCAAACAATTCTCGGCAATCGGGCATACTTTGATCGTAATCATTTTTTCTGCGACCAGACCAATAACAGCCGTGGATAGATACGAAAGTTCCGGCCGGAGCGGAAGCTTTTGGCCGCAGTTCACAGCAATAAATTTTTGATAGACGGCAACCAAAAATACATGCCATCCCAACCTGAACATAATTCTGGCCAAATTCCGACTGACAGCTGACGTTGGAATCTAATGGTCCAGAATCCGGAGCATAGTCATCAAAAGCTCGTTCTTGACTCCATTGGCAATTTTTTAGCTGCACGTCTGGATTACTAAGGGTGGCACATTTAATTCCACTGTATGTTACCTCGGGAGCATTATTTTCATATCCATCAAAATTTGTCATGATACAACCATCAGTCGATGGGCAGTAGGATGGATCGAGACAAGTCTCCTTGTTATAATTATAGTTATCACCATCTATTTTTTTCTGGGGGAGCCAACTACATTCAGCAGGCAATAGTCTTATAGGTTCCACGCAACCACCGGCCGTCGCAATTAAATCCGTGTTGCAGTAAGACTGGCAGGGAGCTGTTGTGCAGTTTTGTTTTGGATTTTCCGGCGTGCCGAAAGCGACGAAGGTGGTTGCGGTATTATGTGCTAAGTTTTTTTGATAACAATTTGGATCAGCCGTTGTGTCACAGCACCAGTTGGCGGTTGTTCCATGATCCGCGCTGCAGGTGAATACGCAGGCCGGCACCGATTCCGCTCTACAGCGGTACTCGATCGTTGGGGGAGTAGTAAAACAGGTCCGGAATTCTAAATCGTGACCGTCGGCGCATGATTGCCCAAACCCGGTAACCCCGGCAGCGTTGACTCCGCAGCATTTTCCGCCTTCCGGCCCGCCAGGGCAGACGGTGGCTGTTGCCCAGGCGCTGCAGCAGGTTGCATCGGGTCGACATTCTTCCATGAGCATATCTTTGGTTTTGAGGTTAATCTCACAGCCGGGTGGTTGGCATTCCTGGGTATAGAGGCGTTCATTTGGCTTGCAGAGCGATCCGCCGCAGGTTGGTGTCGAGTGCAGGCCGGGACAATTGCAAGTGGCAATATCAAACCCTTGCCGGGGAGCTTGGACCAACTCTTCCGAGAAGGAATCTTTAATCCCATCATCAAGCGAGCGGAAATGGGCATTGATGGCCCTGATGACATAAGGACCCATAATGACAATCCCAAGGATCACTAATGTAGCGATCGTCGCGTATTCAATCGTAGATTGGGCTTTTTCTGGAAGTTTCATGATTTTACAAACACCTTAAGTATAAAACATAACATTATTGTTATCAATAGCTAGGGAAAATTATTGCCCTTGACGGACAGACTGGGAAACCCCGGGGTTCAATCCTAGATAGATAAGTAACTTCTGGCAGGAACGGAATGCTTTTTGCAGGACGGCTCTTTTCCTAGTGTGGTGCGTCTAATACTTCTTTACATTTGGCCGCTTCGCGAGCGTGCTGGCGAAAATCAATCATCGACAGGCGACTCAAAAGTAAAGAGACTTCCAACTCAGTACACTAGATGACGCCTATTTTAGGTCTTTGAACTCTGTCGTTATATCGATCGCCGGCCCAAAGCCTCCCGAAGTATTCGCTTTAATATTAGTAAATGTCTTCACAACTACTATCTGTTTTCCTTCTATATTTGTTTTGATGGTGATTTCCACATCACCAAGAAGCCCCAATGAATGCGGCACATTTGAACAACCACTTATTTCTTGAAAACCACCAATATTAAGCTGGGTAGGAAGTAACCCGCAGCCATTTAACGTAAAGACACCTATAGCATACCCCATCGTTTTTGTATTACTCTCCCATGGAGCAATCGTACAATTGTGTCCGGGTATACATCTGGCAGTGACAAACACCTTCGACGGAGGCCATGGACCAACACCATTAAAACATGGTTCACACGCCTTCACAGGCAAAAAACAACCTCCAGTGGAAGCAGTTAAGCCAGTATTACAGTAAGCCTGACAGGGCGCTGTTGTGCAGTTTTGTTTCGGGTTTGCCAACGTGCCAAAGGTGACAAAGGTTGTCGTGGTATTATTGTGTGTTAGATTTTTTTGATAACAAGTGGTATCGGCGGTCGTGTCACAGCACCAGTTGGCGGTTGTTCCCTTATCCGCGCTGCAGGTGAATACGCAGGCCGGCACCGATTCTGCGCTGCAGCGGTATTCGATTGTTTCAGGATTTGTAAAGCATTTCCGTGATTCTAAGACGTGCCCGTCCGCGCAGGGTTGTCCAAAACCGGCAACGCTGGCCGCGTTGACCCCGCAGCATTTTCCGCCTTCTGGTCCGCCAGGACAGACGGTGGCCGTTGCCCATGCCGTGCAACAGGTTTCATCGGGACGGCATTCTTCCATGACCATATCTTTGGTTTTGAGGTTAATCTCACAGCCGGGTGGTTCGCATTCCTGGGTAAAGAGGCGTTCATTTGGCTGGCAGAGCGGTCCGCCGCAGGTTGGCGTCGGATGCAGGCCGGAACAATCGCAAGTGGCAATATCAAACCCTTGCCTGGGAGCTTGGACCAACTCTTCCGAGAAGGAATCTTTAATCCCATCATCAAGCGAGCGGAAATGGGCATTGATGGACCGGATGATATAAGAACCCATAATGACAATCCCAATGATCACTAACGTAGCGATCGTCGAGTATTCAATCGTAGACTGGGCTTTTTCTGGAAGTTTCATGATTTTAAAGACTAGTTAAGCATAAAGCATTGCATTATTCTTATCAATGTTTATAGAAAATTTATTTCCCATGTATAACCTCCAGTTTGATTCTGACCTGCGGGGGCAGAAATGGGGGGAGGTAAAAAAATGTTTCGTTTGAAATGGAGTTGAATATTGGTTATAATTTTTAAATTCTTCAATTTATAAAAGCGATAACCATAATTTATGAAAGCCATAACCATACAAAATTTATCCAAGACCTATGCCAACGGCACACGTGCTTTGACGGAAGTCAATATTGAGGTCGAGGCCGGAGATTTTTTTGCCCTGCTGGGGGCGAATGGGGCAGGGAAGACCACCATCATCGGAATTTTGACGGGCCTCGTCAATAAAACCGCTGGCAAGGCCGTCATTTATGGACATGATATTGATCGGGAATTTGAAGCGGCGAAACGCATGATGGGGGTGGTCCCTCAGGAATTCAATTTCAATATGTTTGAGAAGATTCAAGATATCCTTGTCACCCAGGCCGGTTATTATGGGATCGAACGTTCTGTGGCTTTAACAGAGGCTGAGAGTTTGCTGAAACGTTTGGGATTGTGGGAAAAACGCCATCATCCGGCCAGATCGCTTTCCGGCGGGATGAAACGCCGATTGATGATCGCCCGCGCCCTTGTCCATCGGCCGCAGCTTCTTATCCTCGATGAGCCAACTGCCGGCGTTGATGTGGAATTGCGTTACGGGATGTGGGATTATTTGAAGCAATTGAATCAAGAAGGGCGAACCATTTTGTTGACGACCCATTATCTCGAGGAGGTCGAGCAGCTTTGCCGTCACGCCGCCATGATCAAAGAAGGGAAGATCATCAAACATGATGCCGTTAAAAATATGGTCAAAATGATGGACCGCGAGACTTATGTTGTTGCCGTGCGGGACATGCGCGAGTTATCTGGTTTCGTCGAATACAATCTAACTGTCGTCGATTCGCACTCCTTTGAAGTTGAATTGAATCGGACCACGGAATTAGACCCGTTTTTGGCGAAATTGAAAGGATCGGGATTTGTCATCACCGATATCCGTCCCAAAGGACATCGTCTCGAAAAACTTTTTCTGGATTTGTTGAAGAAATGAAAAAACAGTGGATTGCCTTTCAAGCCATTTTAAATAAAGAGGTCACCCGATTTGTAAGGATCTGGAGCCAGACCTTGCTGCCGCCGGTCATCACTCAGATGCTGTATTTTCTCATTTTTGGAAAATTCATCGGCTCGCGGATCGGAAACATCGAGGGTGTTGACTATATGGCCTTTATTGTCCCGGGACTGGTCATGATGGCGGTGATTAACAGCGCTTATGTCAATGTCGTCAGTTCATTTTTCAGCGCCAAATTCCAACGTAATATTGAAGAGATGCTGGTCGCCCCGGTTTCAAGCTGGGTGATCATGGCCGGATACGTCAGTGCCGGTGTTTTGCGCGGGTTGCTGGTTGGTTTTTTGGTTTTTTCGGTTTCATGTTTTTTTACCCGACCGGTCATCCACAGTTTCTTTATGATTTTTATTTTTATTCTACTGACCGCGGTCCTTTTTTCGCTCGGTGGATTGCTGAACGGAATTTTTTCTAAGAACTTCGACGATGTTTCGATCTTCCCGACGTTTGTCTTAACACCGCTCATTTATTTGGGAGGTGTTTTTTATTCGATCACTCATCTCCCGCCGGTCTGGCAACAGCTTTCCCGTCTGAACCCGATCCTCTATATGGTCAATGGATTCCGCTTTGGGTTTTACGGCTTGAGCGACGTGAATCTTTTTCTCAGTCTGGGACTTTTGATTGTTTTCATTGTCGGCCTTATCTTGATCAATTTCCGTCTCATCGAGAAGGGTGTTGGTTTAAAAAACTAACATTTTTGCGTAAAATTCCCGCTTTTATCTTGTCTTACGGCACATTCATCGTTAAAATGATTTCACCTTATGAATTCGTTGACCAAACGGCCGAAAATCCTCGTCATTGATGATGACACCCTGCTCATTAAGCTGGCAAGAAATATCCTCCTGCAGAATGGCTATGAAGTGATCACCGCCGAAGAAGCCCCGCTGGGGCTTGAGATGGCGATGAAGAACAAACCCGATTTGATCGTGCTCGACGTGATGATGCCGATCATCAATGGGTTTAACATCTGCCGACTGCTGAAATCCGAAGAGAGTTACCGGCACATTCCGATTGTTCTCTTAACATCCCGGACCGGCGAAGAAGATCATAAGATCGGAAGAGAAGCCGGCGCCGACGCTTATTTAGCGAAGCCTTTGAATTCGAGCGAACTTTTAGGGAAGGTTAAAGAGTTGCTTAGAAAAATCAACTCCGAAACGGCCTAAAGTTTTTTTCCCAATTGACCCATGCCACGACTATTAAACTATTTAGAATCCATCGGCAAAGTTGTTAAAGAGTGGTATCAGGTCCTTGTCCAGTTTTTGGATTTGACGACGGAAACGTTTTATTGGATTGTCTTTGGCGCGGTCAAGAATCGGCCGGTCAAACGGGCGCCGGTTTTTGAACAAATGGTTTTTATGGGGGCGAAATCGATCATCATTGTATTTTTTGTGACGCTGTTTACCGGTGTGGTGCTGGCGATGCAGTCGGCTTATCAATTGACGAAGATGGGCGGGACGATTTATGTGGCGAGTCTGGTGGCGGTGTCCATGTGCCGGGAACTGGGGCCTGTTTTGACCGCGTTGGTCATTGCCGGACGGATTGGTGCGGCCATCACCGCCGAGATTGGCTCGATGCAGGTCAATGAACAAATTGAAGCCTTAGATACCATGGCCATCAATCCGGTGCGCTTTTTAGTTGTGCCAAAACTGTTAGCTCTTTTTCTTATGCTGCCTTGCCTGACGGTGATCGGAGATGTTGCGGGGATGATTGGCGGATATATCGTCGGGGTGTTCAATTTAAAAATCAATTCTTATTTGTATCTGCAGACATCGTTCAATTATCTGACTTTGAAAGATATCTATACGGGTTTATCCAAATCATTCATTTTCGCGGTGATCATTGTGCTGGTGGGATGTTATCAAGGGTTTCATACCCGGGGGGGTGCGGTGGGGGTTGGCCGGGCCACCACGATCAGTGTGGTGACGAGTTTTATTCTGATCATTATTGCCGACGCGATCGTGACCGGCATTTATTATTTTTCGAACATTTGATGGAGGAGGCGTTACTAAAAGTGCCAGCCTCAATATTAAAAACAGCCTGACCCTTTTAGTAACGCCTTCGGATAAAATGAAGACTACCATTTCGGTGCAAAATTTGGTTAAGATTTACAATGGACGCCGGGTCCTCGACGGGGTTAACCTGGATATTGAGCAAGGGGAAATTTTTGTAATCATGGGGGGGTCGGGCTGCGGGAAAAGCACCTTGCTGCGTCATATGACCGGGGCCATCAGCCCTGATTCGGGACGGGTGTTGATTGGGGATAAAGACTTGACCGGCATGAACAACGAAGCAAAGGAAAAAATCAAGCAAAGTTTTGGCATGAGTTTCCAATCGGCAGCGCTCTTGGATTATTTGACGGTCGAGGAGAATGTGGCTCTGCCGCTTAAGGAACATACCAAACTTGATCCTAAGATCATTTCGATCATTGTGCGAACGAAATTGAATCTCGTCGGGTTGGCAGGATACGAAAACCTACAGCCAAGCATGCTTTCCGGCGGAATGCGTAAGCGGGTGGGCCTCGCGCGCGCGATCGCCATGGATCCCGAATTCATTTTTTATGACGAGCCGTCGGCGGGGTTAGATCCGGTGGTCTGCGCGGTCGTCGATCAACTGATCATGGATTTGAGCAGGAAATTGCTGCTAACGTCGGTGGTGGTCACTCACAATATGGAGAGCGTTTTTCGAATTGCCGATCGGGTCGCGATGCTTCATCAGGGAAAGGTTTTGCAAATTGGGCGTCCTGAAGAGATCAAGCATTCGCAGAATCCAATCGTTCAGCAATTCATTCACGGTCGTTTGGAAGGGCCGATCACGAATAAAGAAACTAAGGCCGGTGTGGCCATTGATGTTGAAATGGAAGGAGGAGGGTTGTCCCATTAGGGGCTGTCCCCCAAATTAAGGAGCCAACTATGCAATTGAATAATGAAACGAAAATCGGGGTATTGGTCGTTCTTGTCCTTGGCATCTTGGGCGTTTTGACCTGGAAGGCTGGAAATTATGATTTTCGGGCGCAAGGGTATCACGTCAAGGTGCAGTTTAGCAATATTGAGGGGGTTGATAAAAATGCGCCAGTGACGGTGAACGGTTTTGAGGTGGGCAGAGTCCAAGACATCCAAATCGTTTATGGTGAAAAAACTTACGTTGAGTTGGTCTTATATCTTGACACGAAAGCGAAGATCCATAAGGGGGCAACGGCGTTTATTAAGCAGATGGGATTCTTAGGTGAGAAATTCGTCGGGTTGACCACCGGTGATGACGCTCAGGAATTTTTGGGAGATGGTGCCGTCATTCAGGGGACTGAACCTGCTAGTCTAGAAAAGCTGTTACGGGAAGGCCAAGAGATTGCCACGAATATCAAAGAGATTTCGGTCCAGGTCAATGAACGCTTGAGAGTGAACAGCGAGGCGATCGATGCCATTTTTGCTGATCTGCGCGCGTCGATGAATAACATTTCCGTGATCTCGGGAAATGTGAAAGAGCGTTTGGAGGTCAATGACCTTTTGATCGACGGGATTGTAGGGAATCTGAATTCAACCAGCAAAAACCTCGAAGAGATGAGTTTTGATTTGAAGCAAAATCCCTGGAAATTGCTTTATAAGCCGAAGAAAAATGAATGAAAAAATTTGTCATCTGCGTTATTTTTTTTATGGCCGTTTTGCTGCTTGCCCGAAATGGTTTGGTCAAATGGTCGCTGGAGCAGGGCATTCAGCAATTGACCGGCCTGCCTTTGAGCATTGCCAAACTGGAGATTGGTCTGCTTGAACCGCAAATCCGGATCCAGGGTCTGCGGATTTTAAACCCTTCGTCTTACCGCCAAACGCTCATGCTTGATGTCCCTGAGATTTATGTGCGGTATGAACCATTGAGGCTTTTGCGACGGTATTTTTTTGTCACCGAGGCCAGGATCCATTTGCGGGAATTGAACGTCATCAAGGAGGCGGACGGCCAGCTTAATCTCAACGCGTTTAAGAATTTGAAAAGAGAACCCACAGAAGGTTCAGACGTAAAGACGTCGAAATCAACGGCCTGGAAATTTTATATCGACACGCTCCAGTTAGAAATCGGTAAGGTGAGCTATCAAGATCTTTCGCAGTCGCCGCCGTTGGTCAAGACTTTTGATTTGAATATTAAAGAATCTCTGCAACAGATCAACAATCCCCGGATGTTATTGCGACTGATCATCTTTCGCGCTTTATCAAAGACCTCGATTGAAACTTTAACCAATTTCAGCCTCAATGAATTGAAAAGCGGTCTTTTCAATACCCTCCCCAATATCCCTTCCAATACCTTCCGTAAAACTTCCGATATCCTTAAGAAGTCAGAGGAGAGCCTTAAAAAATTATTGCCGGGCTATTCGGGCGAATAACACCGATTTTTTTGAAAATAATCAATCCTCCAGATTAGTATTCCTACTAGAAATATTTTATACTTTTAGCAATTATGACTAGGTCTATTCGTATGTCTTGCCAACGGTCGGTGAGTCTGACCGTTATCGCGTGTTTCCTAATATCCAGCCTCAATCTTCCTGTGGTTTTTGCCCAGGAAGGGGCGGCGCTTCCTGCCGTACTGCCGCAACCGGGCGTTAGACTTGCTGTCAGTCCTCCATTCAATCCGCCCTTTCTTGAGGGCGTCAAGGTCTATCCTGAAAACCCCTTCAAATTTGACTTCATTTTTGATCAAGGCGATCAAGAGTTATCGGACCAAATAGTCCGTGAAGAATCCAACCGTTTGATCAAATATTTTCTCGCCAGTTTAACCACTCCTGAAAAAGATTTGTGGGTCAATTTGAGCCCGTATGAAAAAGACCGGATCATTCCGGAAGCGTTTGGGGTGACCGAGATGGGGCGGGATTTGTTGGTCCAGGATTATCTTTTGAAACAGCTCACGGCCAGCCTGATTTATCCGGAAGATGAGCTTGGTCAGAAATTTTGGAAACGCGTTTATGAAGAAGCGCAGAAGGAATTTGGCACAACCAATGTGCCGGTGAATACCTTCAACAAGGTTTGGATTGTCCCTGAAAAAGCGGTTGTGTATGAAAACGCCCAGGCCGGGACCGCTTATGTGGTGGAAAGCCGGTTGAAGGTCATGCTGGAAGAGGATTATTTGGCGCAATCGCGCAGCGACGAAGATACAGTCGATCAGACAAATACCAATGAACTCGGATCACAAATTGTGCGTGAGATTGTTATTCCGGAGTTGAACAAAGAGGTCAATGAAGGAACAATTTTTACGCAGTTGCGCCAAGTTTATCACAGCCATATTTTAGCCACCTGGTACAAGAAAAAGATCAAGGACAGCATTTTGAATCAAGTCTACGCGGACCAGAACAAAACCGTTGGAGTTAATATCAACGACCCGCGGGAAAAGCAAAAGATTTACGAACAATACGTGCAGGCGTTTAAAAAAGGGGTTTATAACTACATCAAAGAAGAGCGGGATCCGGCAACGCAGGAGATGGTCGCGCGTAAATATTTTTCCGGAGGGGTGCAGTTAGGGTTTTCGGAAGACTCTTCGACGAATTTGGATAGTAGTGCCGTTCTTGAAATCAATTCTCAGCCGCCATCGTTCACTTCTGCGCAGTTATCGAAAAAGCGCTATGAGATTCGTATGAGCGTAAAACCCGCCGAGGGTGCTGAAAGTCCGCGGCCAACCACAAACGAAGCGAAATATCCGCCGCCCAATTCCAAGCTGCTTCGTTTGGCCCAGGCACACGGGGAGTTTTATAATCAGGTCATTGATGCTTATTTGGATCCTGCCGTAGCCAATCCAAGTCAGGAAATAACAAAACTGATCGATCAGTTGCCAGACGATGTGCCGGAGCGAATCAAAAAAAGTTACCGTAAGGGGGTTAGGGCATTAAAAGCTGGAATGAAAGCTAATGCCTCGCTCTACAGGCGTTATAAGAATTCTTCTCATGGGATCGAAGAATTGATGACTCAGGTGGAGCAGGCCAGCGACATCAAAACGGAAGAGTGGAATGCGTTTTTAAAAAAGAAGCAGATGGTGCAGGATGTTCTGGAAAGTTATTATGACTCATTTGACAGTGATCAGAGAGATGTATTGTATTTTCTGTCAGTTGCTATCATTGCAAATGGTTTCAATAGGGGAGCAAAGAAGATTGCGGAAGATTTGAAACAGGTTTTAGAGTTCATTAAACAATATCAGATTGGCCCGAGCGACGTCCAAGCAAATCGGAAAGCTGGAGTTTTGATCGAAATCAAACCGGGTGTGTTTATGCTGGAAGTTGAAGATCCTTTTTTTGAATTGCTCCGTGATCAAAAATTATTTATTTTTAATGGAGTGGCTGTTTGTTTTATGAGCAGTAATAGCAGAGATGTGGGGTTTATGCTATTACCAAGGCCCAAATTAGCCAAAAGCTTGCAAGAAACCAAAATTTTTAAAGACGACAGTACCTCAAGACACGAATTTCATCATGAACTTCACAATTATTTTTTTAGAAAAAATGTTTTAAGGAAAATCAATGTCAATCCAAATCAAACTCCTGAGATGTTTGACGCGGAATTCGATGCCTTTAAACGTTTTAAAGATGAAATCATTGCTTATGCATTGGAGAATCGCGATTTGAGCAGCGTCTCACCGTATAGCTTAATTTACACGCGAAAAAAAATACTTTTTAAAAAGGCAAAAGATTATCGAGATCTGATAAGGGCTTATACAAAGATCGCGGAATTGATGGGGCTGTCTTCATCCACATTGATTTATCCAATTATGACGGCAAGGAATTTTGAGGAACTGGCGAGACGACTTCAGCAACTTATCCCTTTAAGACATTTGAACGAAAAACAGCAGGTACGATTGCTTTGGGAGGTGTACCAATCACTTGCTGGAAAAGGTCATCAAAAAATTATGAAAGAGCTGTTTGTTGCCCAGAGAATCAATGTTGCGAATGCAGAATTTTTTGATTTTGCTGTGGAAAGGGCGCTGATGAAAGAGAGAGATGATCATCTTGGAGCCTTGCTGTTTCGTTTATACCATCTGGATCGATTTGCGGATACCATTGGCGTTGAAAGTCCGTCCCGCGACAGCATTTTTAATGAGGTTCTGCCGCGGCGATTGAATTTACCGGCAGCGACGATCGCGTTCATCAGGCAATTGCCGGAATCGGAATGGGGGTGGGTTCCTTTGGATTTATCAATGGAAGAGTTCATAAGGAGATATGTTTCCTATTGGCGGATTAATGATAAAAATCAGAGGGAGATTTACAGAAGGGTCATCCATTCTTCGCCGGAGACAGCGGTTTTATTCCAAAAAGTGGTTGAAGAGATGATAAGCGAGCAAGCAATGGTCTATCGAATCGAGATGCGTAGCAGCGCTGATCTCGATCAGCAGATCACCGAGCGCAATCAAGCGATGAGGGATCTGGCGGAGCCGCCTGCCGCTGTAGAAACAGCGGATGAAGTTGGGCGATTTGATCGATTGATGTTGTCAACATTGACAGAAAGATATGATGATCATATTGATATAGAAATTTATAAGCAGATTTTTAATAGAGAAGTTTTGAATGGAAACATTAAAATTCAAGATGGAAAAGTGGTTGAATTGAAAGCGCCAAATGGCAAACCCTCTAAACTTGGGCTCCTACATTTTTTACAAGTGAGAGATCCTGATTTTATCGCATGGTTTGGAGATTGGATAAATCATCCCGAATTAGCCTCGAAAATGATTGATGCCGAAACCGGTGAGCCCAAAATTTTTTATCATGGAACTGGCAGGGAATTTAATGAATTTGATAAAAATGCGCGCAGGAATTTTGATTTTGGTGAAAGACATGCATTTTATTTCTCTTCAGATCGAGATTTTGTTGTGAATGAATTTAGCTATTTTAGATTTAAATTTTTAAAAAGCATGTTATCTCTGCTAAAAGAAAAGTTTAATCTTACCGATACGCCTGCAGTGTTTAAAAAATGGAATGAATTTATCGAAAACGCAGAGAATCTGGATCGGGTATCGTTTACAAAGAAACCTGGAATCGTAGTTTTTGATGGAAAGAATTTGTTTGTTCAATCAGAGCTTGCTGATTTATTTGATGGATTAGCACCAAATAAAATTAATTGTCATCTTATAAAAATTAATGGAGAGCAATTATATGTCCCTAATACAGTAAAGAAGATTTTAATGTCTGCTTTTTTGAATGTCAGAAAACCTTTGAATGTCATTGAACGGCATCCTGAATATGTCAATGTCACAGAATTTTTGGGAAAAGCATACGATAATTTATTTTTTACAGGATTGAGAGAGCTGCAAGATGAAGATGCGGTTATGTTTGGGAGTAGGAATATTCATATCGCGGTTTTAGAGCCGGAGCAGATCAGGATGGCAAAGAATCCTTCTATTGAAATATTAGATGAAATGGCGATGAGGGATTTGGCGGAGCCGTCTGCTACTGTAGAAACAGCGGATCGTCTAATGCTTGGTCAGGATATATTTCAGGGAATATTGAATGAGACCGGAGATGATGTTGAAAAATTCGCAGAAATTTTGAGTGTTAAATTGGGGGAGGAGTCTTTGAGCATGGATGAAAAAGTGCGACTGTTAAACGAAGGATGGCTTCGTTTCAGTGGAATTCAAAAGCCAATCCCAGAACATCTTGGCATGATTATGGTCCAATATTTTAGAAAGTTTAATATGCAAGAACTTTTGCAAGGTAAGATTGTGGGAAGATTAATAAATCGTCTGAAAGAATTGGGGACTCTTGAGAAAGACGAGATTTTTTTGTGGGAGGTGTTTCATCAGAAATATGCCCGTGATAGTAATAGACCGGATTATTTGCTAAAACATTTGGAGCTGATCAAAGACCATCTGGCGCGAAAGGCGCCAGGTAAATTGCGGGTTTTAGATTTGGGTTCTGGTCCAGAAGGCAGGGCGTTGGTCGAACTTAGGAAAGAATTAGGTGATCAAGTAGAAGGGATAGGCATTGATATGGATATCGATCCTAAACAATCGTTGCCAGGTGTGCAGCTTGTCAATGGTGATCTCCGTCGGCTACCATTTAGTAATCAGTCCATAGACATTATCAACGAGTCTTTTGTGATGGTATATTTTATTTCGATCAAAGATTTTATGGTGGTCTTAAAAGAGGTTATGCGTGTCCTTGAGAATGATGGTTGGTTCATTTTATTTGACAGTGAATATAAGGATAAAGAAATATTATCAATTATTTTGCGCAACATTGGCTATTCTTGTGACATTGAGGAAGGGAAAGAACATACAATATATATTCAAAAATTAGGGGAGTATACGCCAACCTTGGATGACAAGACAGAATTAATGGAATTGGATATCGAGGAAAGACTAACTAAGCAAGTTGCTGCGATAAACAGCAGTGTGGATTTTATTAAAATGATAAAATATTTATCTACAGCCGATGCGTTCGCATTGATGCGTGAACATTTTGAAAACCATTCCAATGATTTAATCGGTGTTGGGATAGAGAAGATTGAAGCGAAATATTGGGTTCCTTTGAATGAGGCCGATTTCGTTGAAGGTAAATTGTACCCTGACGCGGTCAATCGCATTGAAGCTAAAATTAGAGAAGTGCAAAGTAATGCAGAGGACAGTTTACAAAATCAGAAGCCCAATGGCGGAGGAGCGTCGGATCGGTTGATGTTAGGTGAGGACGCAGCACCGGAGATGTCGGATCGTCCTGATCAGCTTGGTGGTATTGATTTCGATCCTAACAAAATGAACCTGAAAGTAAATCAGAACGGTGAAATCCAATTTCATCTTGATCCCGCCCTACTCAAGCAACTGCAAGATGCCCCGGGTTTTGTCCCCGTCATCATCAATGTCCAGCCGCTGTACGATTTATTGGCCTTTTTGGGAATTAAATAGAGCGATCCGATTCTGAGGAAAAATAGGTATGGCTGAATATTTTATTAAAAAATATTTTTTATTTTTTGCCAGGGGATTGCGGTAATGTTTTTTTCAAGGGCAACATCCCGCTCACATTGGCAGATGAGATAGGCTTGTTTAGCATTGGGATATTCATTTAAGAATACTTTCAGATGTTTAACGTCTTTTGCTGTAGGGCTTTTTGTCCATTTGACTTCTAGAGGCAAGTAGCTATGATTGTTGTCGACAATAAAGTCTACTTCCGGGCCATCGGGATCTCGCCAAAATTTGATCTGGATATTTTTATCGGAGAGCTCGGCTAGTTGAATGAGCTGAAGTCCAATGAATTGTTCGAACAGATATCCCCACATTTCTTTGGTCAATTGAGTATTTTGATGCGCGGTGAGCCGTCGAACGCCCATATCGAAAAAGATATATTTATGGGTTTTGGTCAGCTTTTTGCGTGTTTCGCTTTTTGTCAGTGGCATTATTTTTTCGACAATCAGGCAGTCTTCCAAAATTTGATAATAAGAGGCAATGGTTGTGTGGGCAACACCGATTTCTTGAGAAAGTTTTCTGAAGTTCACGACCTTTCCTGATTCAATAGCCGCTGATTCCAGAAAGCGGGCAAACGGCCCTAAATTTCTAACAATCGCTTCGGCACGGATTTCTTCCTCGAGGTAGGTGATGACATAAGAGCTTAGGTCGATTTCTTTGTCTTTCAGTGAAGTAACCTGATGAATAGCCGGCAAAGAGCCGTAGAGCAAATGCGTTTTAAGATCTGTTTGCGGAATTTCTTGAATGTTAAGTGGATTTAGTTTTAAAGCCGTCACTCTTCCCGGAAGAAGGTTGATGTGAGATCCATGGCGTAATTTTCTTGCGGAGGATCCGGTTAAAATAAAGTTGGCTATTTTTCGATCAATGAGATCCTGAACGATGTCGAGTATTTCTGGGACACGCTGGACCTCATCTAAAACAACCAAGGGGCGAGCCGCGGGCGTTTTGCTCTTTAGTGCTTCAACTTCTCCCACTAAAAGCGTGGAGTTTTTTTCGTATTGCTGCCTGACATCCGGACGGACAAAGGAAATCGACAAGTCGGCCGGCAGCCGCTGAATGAGGGTTGTTTTACCGGTTTGACGAGCGCCCAACAATAAAACACTTTTATTGCGTTGTAAAGAGTTTTGGATATCGTTTTCGGTCAGTCTTAATATGTATTGCATAGACTCCATTTTCGACGAATATGGAGCCTTTGTCAATAATATTTTTAAAACAACCGAAGAATTGTGTATTCCATAAAAATCCAATTTCATCTCGATCCCGCCCTGCTCAAACAATTGCAAAATGCTCCAGGTTTTGTCCCGGTCATCATCAATGTCCAGCCGCTTTACGATCTGTCGACCTTTTTGGGAATTAAGGTTTGAGAACAAATCTGTACTAATTGAATATTTAACTTGCAAACTGTACAAGATGTGGTATGGTTTATTTATGATCACTAGAATTCTTGAAGCCAAACTCAGGGAATCCGCCAGACATTATCCGGTTGTTTCGGTGACCGGGCCTAGGCAATCCGGCAAAACCACGTTGTGCCGTAAAGTTTTCCCCAAAAAATCTTATCTTTCTTTTGAGATTCCGGATATTCGTGAACTAGCCATGCAGGATCCCAGGGGGTTTCTGGGCCGTTATCCTGAAGGAGCTATTCTGGATGAAGTCCAACGGGTCCCGGAAATCCTTTCTTATCTTCAGGGGATTGTCGATGAACGTAACAAAAATGGTCTGTATATTCTCAGTGGTAGTCAGAACCTTTTGTTATTGCGGTCCATTCGGCAGTCTTTGGCCGGCCGTACGGCCGTCCTGAAACTTTTGCCCTTTTCGGTGGAGGAAATCCGTTCTTTGATCCAAAAGCGTACAGCGGATGACATTGTCCACACAGGGTTTTTCCCCAGGATTTTTGATCAAAAGATTGACCCTTCCGACGCGATGCGCGACTATGTCGCGACCTATGTGGAACGGGACGTGCGGCAGGTCATCAATGTCAAGAACCTTTCTTCATTCCAGAAATTTTTGAAACTATGCGCCGGGCGGATCGGTCAAATACTTAACCTCTCTAGTATCAGCAATGACTTAGGGGTTTCGCATACGACGATCAAGGAATGGATGTCTGTTCTGGAAGCGAGCTATGTGGTTTTTTTGCTTCCAGCTTATTACCGTAATTGGAAGAAAAGGATCATTAAGGCCCCTAAAATGTATTTTTACGATACCGGACTCGCGGCATATTTGCTGGGGATCGAAAAGTCTTCTCAGATGAGCCGTGATCCTTTGCGGGGTGCCTTGTTTGAAAATTTTGTGGTCATTGAATTCTTGAAATATTTTTGGTCGCAGGGGCGAGAGGCGCCGCTTTATTTTTTTAGGGATAATCACGGCAGCGAGGTGGACCTGATCATCGAAAAGGCCCGCCGGATTATGAGTGTCGAAATCAAAGCGGGGCAGACCATACATGAGGAATTTTTTAAAGGCCTTGATTTTCTAAAGCGTTTGGCTGGCAAAGATATGTTGGGCCGGGCTGTCGTTTATGGAGGCAAAAATGAATTTAACAGGGAAGATGTTTCAATTCATTCCTACCTGAATGTTCTTGATTGTTATCAACGGATACAATCTTTGAATGAATAATTTTGAGGAAGTTTTTCTATTCACACAAGTTTTGTCTCCATCATCAATATCCAGCCGCTGTACGACCTGAGATTGTTTTTAAGTATAAAAAGTGAGTCAGATCCGGACTTGGCTCCCATTTGATTCTCTTGAGGCGCGATTTTGGTTGCGAGCATGCTTCATTTTAGGGATCTGTAAATGTCTAATCCATAACTCATTTATTTTCAATATATTATGATTCTAGTCTAATTCCCTCTAGCCACCTTGTCAAACCACCAAAATGTGATATGCTCTAATTGAGAGGTTCTCAGAGGTGAGAAAAGTAGGGGAGGACTCTCGAAAGGCAAACTTAAGGAAACTTAAGGGCGCAAAGCCTCGGACCTAAGGATACTTCTATGGTGGCCGGGCTGCAACAATAGCAGTCCAACTGATTTTACGCATATCTAAGGTCCAGATCGATTCAAAGTCTGGGCCTTTTTTGTTACGACAGCTGATGATGCAGGCAGCAATGGTTAAAAGAAAGGAGGGGATTAAAATGACTACAATCGATACTTTATTACTGTCACCGTTTCGAGACATGGTCTATAAGGTAGCGAGTTACGTCCCCACTTTGGTCAGCGCACTAATAATTCTATTAGTCGGTATTTTTGTGGCTAAAGTGCTGCGCGTTATCTTTCACCGATTATTGACAGAGCTCAAGTTTGACATTCTTTCTGACAAGATTGGCTTGTCAGGGGCTCTTCATAAAGGTGGGGTAAAGCATAAATTCAGTGATCTGGTTGCTTCATTGGTCCACTTGGTGGTTATGGTCATCTTTGTTTTGATGACGGTTGATCACCTCGGAGTGACGATGTCGGGCGGCATGATCTCTGGCACTGTGGCTTATTTGCCGCAGGTTGTCGCAGCCGTATTAGCTTTGGCGTTGGGCTTAATCATAGCGAAGGTGGTTGCAAGCGTCATTTATGTCATCACCACGCACGTCGGTTTTCCCAAGCCAAAGATCTATGAACGCGTAACTCGATGGGCCATTACGATCTATGCCATCAAGGTAACGGTCATCGAACTTGGGTTCGGCGAGATCTTTGTCGGCACCCCGTTCTATATTCTTTTTGGCGGTGTGGTGCTTGCTCTTGCCCTGGCTTATGGGCTAGGCGGCAAAGATAAAGCAGCCAAGTATTTTGCAAAGAAGTAACCTCGCTCAAGGCGAAGTTCGCCTTTGGCTTCAACCCCGGGGGTTTAACTCCCGGGGTTGTTTTTTATATTCCGCTTGAAAAATAAAAATTTTTTATCCATCATAGGGGCATGGTTAGATTCTCTCAGAGGCTTTCTCTAAGATGGATTGATATCGGCAGCTGGACGCTGTTTCTTGCATTGGCACTTTTGCATTATTTTTCAGCTCGTCCCTTATGGATGGATGAACTTTTTCTTCTCGATAATATCCAAAGGTTTTCTTATTCGGGGCTTTTAGGGCTGTTGGACCATTCCCAAGCCTTCCCGCGGGTTTATCTCATGTTGATCAAAGCGGTCAGCCAGCCGTTTGGTTATCCGGTTCCGGTTTTGCGTTTATTTCCACTCGTCGCGATGATTTTGGCTTTTTGGGTCTGGCAGAAAATTTTTCGACAGGTTTTCATCGACAAGACCAGTTATGCTTTGGCACTGACGATGATGGGGGGAAGTTATTTTTTTGGTTATTATGCTGCAGAATTTAAGCCGTACAGTATGGATGTTCTCGTTGCTGGGATTTTTACATTTTATCTTTTAGGCGGAAAACAGCCAAGGTATTTCTTTTGGTTGCTGCCGTTCTGCTTGCTGTTTTCTTATGCCGCTATTTTTTTTATGGGTATTCTGATTTTGAATTTTTTAGCAGAAATCATCCGTGGTGGGGGACAGTCCCTTAAGGGACTGTCCCCAAAGCTGGATCAGCCCGCCGTAATTTTTTTCTTGTTAACCGGGCTGGTTGTTGTTTTTGTTTATTTGACCGATTTGCGATATTCGACCACCCATCAACCGCTGATCGAATATTGGGAATCTTATTTTATCTGCACGCATTCCTTTGGCTGCTTTATGGAAAGTTTCTGGGAAGGTCTGCGCCGGCTAGCTACGACTTGGTATGGGAAAGAAAAAGTATTTATTCAATGGAGCAGTTTTTTGATCCCATTTTTTCTTTATGGCCTGGTTAGGTTTGGGCTAGTCGCGATGGTAAGAGAGAAGTTCAAGGTCCAAACGGCAGGGGTCATCGGAGCCTTTTTATTATGCGAATTGTTTATCTTGTCAATCATTAAAAAGTATCCGTTTACCGGTGAGCGTCTGACGCTTTTTCTCTCGCCACTCGTCTTTTATTTCATTCTCAAATCGATCGAAGGTTTGAAGCCTTGGAAGCCGGTCTATGATTTCTTCGTTATCAATATCGTCATTTTTCTACTCATCGCTATCGGCCGCAATTTTTATCTCTTTTCCCAATACTATCATTAGCGCAGTAGACCCCGCAGGTCAGAATAAGGTTATTGCAATATCACCTTTAATCTGTTAGGATCAGGACAAATCAAAATCCATCCATAAAAACATGCGTTATTACGCCGATCTTCATATCCATTCCCATTTTTCCCGTGCGACGAGCAAAAATCTCAATCTGGAATACTTATTCCTCTGGGCGCAGTTGAAGGGGATCCAGGTCGTCGGTACCGGCGACTTTGCCCATCCCGGATGGATGAAAGAATTGAAAGAAAAGCTCGAACCGGCAGAGGAAGGTTTTTTCAAACTCAAAAGTGCTTACACAAAAAAAATTCAGAAGGAACTCCCCAAGGCCTGTCAAGGCGAGGTGCGCTTCATGCTCACCGTCGAGATTTCAAACATTTATAAAAGGCTGGATAAGGTCCGCAAGGTCCATAACGTGGTTTTGGCTCCTGATTTTAAGGCCGCGGAAAAGATCCAAAGTCGATTGGGGGCCATCGGCAACATCTCTTCCGACGGGCGGCCGATTTTAGGTTTGGATTCCCGTGACCTTTTGGAGATTGTCTTGGAATCCGACCCCATGAGTTATCTGATCCCGGCGCACATCTGGACGCCCTGGTTCTCAGCGCTGGGTTCCAAGAGCGGCTTTGATAAGATGACCGATTGCTTCGCTGATCTTAGCCCGCATATTTTCGCGGTTGAAACCGGATTGTCGTCGGACCCTTTGATGAACTGGCGATTGAGTCAGTTAGATCCTTACGCGTTGGTTTCCCATTCGGATGCGCATTCGCCGCAAAAACTTGGTCGAGAATCCACCATTTATGATACAGAATTTTCTTATTCGGGTATTTATCAGGCCCTGAAGGACCCTCAAAATAAGGGTCTCGTGGGAACGGTTGAGTTTTTTCCCGAAGAGGGAAAATACCATTATGACGGATTACGCAGCCAAAATTTGCGCCTTCATCCTCAGGAAACGATCAAGCATAAGGGATTAGATCCGCAAACGGGCAAGCCGGTCACGATCGGGGTCATGCACCGTGTGGAAGAATTGGCTGACCATCCTGAGGGACGCAAATCTCCTCGCTGGCGGCCGTATACCAGTTTGATTCCATTGCCAGAGATCATTGCCGACGCCAAAGGCATGGGACAGAACGCGCAAGGTGTTCAGCGCGTCTATAGGGAGCTGTTAGCAAAAATGGGCAGTGAGATGTACATTTTGCGGGAAGCCTCGCTTGCTGAAATCAAGGCAATGGCCGGATCGATTTTAGCGGAAGGGATCCGCCGTGTGCGCGAAGGTAAAGTCAATATTGAACCTGGGTACGACGGCGAATATGGTGTGATCAAGATTTATCAACCGCAAGAACGCGAAACCGCGAAAGAACAGCTCGTCTTGTTTTGACAATCCCTGTCTCCCCTATGCAAAAGCCCGATGATGTGAATGCCGCACAATGGCAGGCCATCACCCACCCCAAAAATCATTTGTTGATTGTGGCCGGTCCGGGTACGGGAAAGACCCATACCTTAACTTACCGCATGGCTTTCCTCGCCCAAGAATTGGAATCCCATCAAAAGATTTTAGCCGTTACTTTTACCCATAAAGCTGCCGATAACATGGCTAGCCGTGTGGCAAAACGTTGGCCACAATTTCGGGAGCAGATTGTGATGGGGACGTTTCATCAATGGTGCCTGCAGGTTTTGCAGCAATACGGAAAACATTCAGGGTTGGCAGAAGATTTTAAAGTGGCTGGTCAAGAAGACCGTGTTGCTCTGGCCAAGACCCTTTGGCCGCGGCTCAAACCCAAAGAGCGGAAGGAACGGCTCGAACAGATCTCGCAGTGGAAATCGACCGAATTTGACGGGGCGGCACCGGAAGTTTTGAAAGAATATGATCAGCGGCTGCGCGAACTGCGCTGGTTGGATTTCGACGATTTGTTGTTAGAGACCTACCGGTTATTTTTGAAAAACCGCAAAACTCTCGACGATATAAAGGGATGTTATCGGTTCATTTGCGTTGATGAATATCAAGACATCAATCGGATCCAACATGAACTTTTAAAATGCGTTGTCGGACACGATAACCATTTGACCGCGATCGGCGATCCGAACCAGGCCATTTATGGCTTTCGTGGTTCTGAGGTGAAATATTTTTCCAGCTTTAGCCAGGATTTCGTGCCGGCGGAGGTCATGTCCTTGACGGAGAATTACCGCAACGCGCAAAATTTATTATCAGCCTCATCGCAGATGATCGGCTCGTCGGGTCATGCCCAGGTCGCTAAAATCACGGCACAGATTTATCAGCAAGGCCGTTTGACCATCCATTCCTGCCCGACGGAAAAGGCAGAGGCGGAATATGTGGTGCATGAAGTGGAAAAAATGGTCGGAGGGACTAGCTTGTTTTCGTACGACTCGTCGCGGGTCGCGGCGGATCAAATGGCCGACCGCAGCTTTGGTGATGTTGCTGTTCTGTACCGGCTCAATAGCCAGCGTCATGCCTTGAAACAGGCCTTTGAGCGCAGTGGGATCCCTTATCAGGTGAATGAACCGAAGAGCGAAGACGATGACGAAGTTTGTCCAACTCGGGAGATTGATGTGGTCTTTGATCATGAACGGGTGAGTTTGATGACATTGCACGCGGCCAAGGGATTGGAATTTCCGGTTGTCTTTATCGTCGGCTGTGAAGAGAAATTGCTGCCGCTTGATTTAGCGGGTCTTTCGTCCAATAAAGAAGAAGAGCGTCGGCTGCTTTACGTTGGTATGACACGGGCCAAGGAACAACTTTATTTATTGCACGCTAAACAGCGTCAACTTTTCGGTCAAACTCATCAAAGTCGGCCAACGCCTTTTCTGCGTGATATTGAAGAAGATCTTAAAAGTTATGAAAAGATATCTGTCCGGCGTAAGAAAGTTAAGACGGAAGATCAGATGCAGTTGTTTTAACAACGAGCTTCTTTGAGGATCACGTCAACGGGGTGAGTTTTGTTGAGGGTGTAAAAATGCAGGCCCGGAGCTCCGCCGGCTAATAAGGTTCGGCATTGTCGAATCGCGAAGTCAATTCCCGTCTGCAGCGTTTTTTCCTTATCATCTTGGATGGGTTCAAAGATTTCCTTGACTTCAGGGGTCACTGTGGCTCCGCACATTTTCGTGAATCGCAAAAGAGCTGGATAATCGGTGATCGGCAGGATCCCGGGGATCACGCGTTGTGTCACGCCCAATACTCGCAGTCGTTTGACATAATCGAAATAGTCTTGATTATTGAAAAAAAGCTGCGTGATGATGAAGTCAGCGCCGCTTTCCATTTTAAGTTTGAGATATTTGGCGTCCAGATCGCGGTCCGGGCAAAGCAGGTGCCCTTCCGGAAACCCGGCGACCCCAATGCCGAAATTTTGGCCAAAATGTTTACGGATAAAAGCGCAGAGCTCGCTGCTGTAATGAAAGTTCTCGGCCCCTGGTTTCCAATCAGGATGAGTTTGTGGCGGATCGCCCCGCAAGGCTAGAACATTGACGATGCCGCGATGTTGAATGTTGGTTAAAATATTTTTTATTTCGTCTTTGGTGTGCAAAACGCAGGTCAGATGTGCCACCGTCGGGAAATGATGATTGGTTTGGATGTGTTGAACAATATCAAAGGTCCTATCCCGATTGCCACCGCCGGCCCCGTAGGTGCAGGTAAAAAAATCCGGTTTCAAAAGAGCGAGCGCAGAGATCGTCTTAAGCAGATTTTGATATCCGACGTCGGTCTTCGGTGGGAAAAGTTCAAAAGAATAGGTGCGATCTTTTTGTTTGAAAAGATCAGGGATTTTTTTCATGAAAAAATTATAACACGATGACCGTAGCGCGCCCAACAACTTTCATATTATTTGACGAAATGTTTTTGATTCCGAGATTTTATATTAAAATGGAGAAGTCATAGGAGGAGATGAATGGCTATCGTGTTGATCACCGGTTCAGCTGGGCTCATTGGCTCGGAAGCGGTTGAATTTTTTTCGAAAAAGGGTTTTGATGTTGTCGGGATTGATAATGACGCCCGGAAGTATTTCTTTGGTCCAAGCGCGTCAACCCGATGGAACCGTGACCGTTTAAAGAAGCATATCAAGTCTTACCGGCATTGTGATGTGGATATCCGTGAGTTCGGCGCGTGTGAAAAAATTTTTCAGAAATTTAAAAAAGGCATCCAACTGATCATCCATGCCGCGGCCCAACCGTCGCATGACTGGGCGGCTAAAGAGCCCTTGACCGATTTTAGCATCAACGCCAATGGGACGTTGAACCTTTTGGAGTTATCCCGACGGTATTGTCCACAGGCGGTATTCATTTTTACCAGTACGAATAAAGTTTACGGCGACCGGCCCAATTCTTTACCGTTTGAGGAACAGGCGACACGTTGGGAACTTCCCACGAAGCATTCTTATTTTTCCGGGATCGATGAAGAAATGAGCATTGATTTTTCCAAGCATTCTTTATTCGGGGCCTCGAAGGTGGCAGCCGATATTTTGGTGCAGGAATATAGCCGTTATTTTGGGATGAAGACCGTATCGTTTCGAGGAGGATGCTTGACCGGCCCCAAACACAGCGGGGCCATGTTGCATGGGTTTTTATCCTATATGATGAAATGCTGTTTGTCTGGAGAAACGTATACGATCTATGGATATCAGGGCAAACAGGTCCGTGACAATATCCACAGCAGGGATTTGGTGAATGCCTTTTATTATTATTTTCAGGACCCACGGCCGGGGGAGGTTTATAACATCGGCGGCGGTCGGAAAAACAATTGTTCATTGATCGAGGCTGCGTCACTGTGTGAAAAAATTTGCGGTAAAAAGTTAAAAACTAAGTATTTGGATCAGCCGCGAAGCGGGGACCATATCTGGTACATAACCCGATTAGCCAAGTTTCAGTCGCATTATCCGCAGTGGCAGCAAAAGTTTGATCTTGTCAGTACTTTGGAGCAGATCCACTGCGAGCTTAACATCCGGCGTTGATTCTGAATCCGTAGGTACCCCTCTGCGGGAGAGGTATTGCTTGCGACTTGTGACTTGAAACTTGTCGCTTTAAAGAAATGGGGTAATGTTGACGCGCCTGCCGGTCGATGGTAAAATGACCCTTCAAATTTTATTGTTAACTTCGATGGTCGTTTATGTGTTCGGGGAGTAGCGCAGCTGGCTAGCGCGCAACGTTCGGGACGTTGAGGTCGTGGGTTCAAATCCCACCTTCCCGACCATCTTTTTTAGATCCGCATGATTGAAGCTCACATTGTCTATTCCGGTCGAGTTCAAGGTGTAGGTTTTCGTTACACGGTCCAAAGTCTCGCCAGACCGCTCAAAATCTGTGGATGGGTGAAGAATTTGGCCGATGGCCGGGTTGAGATCAGAACGCAGGGTTCCAAAGAAAAAATTGAACAATTGATACAGGAAATCGACGACCATTTTGACAGGGGCATTAAAGAAAAAGCGGTCAGTTGGTTGGAGGTTAAAGAAAGCTGTCGGGATTTTCAGATTGTTTTTTGAGCGGTACGGGAGTTTCCGTAAGCAATGACAAAACCAATGAATAAATCAGACGCGCGAAAACAAATCACACAACTTTCAAAGCAGCTTGAAGAACATAATTATCGGTATTATGTTCTTAACCAACCGACCATTTCCGACGAGGAATATGATCAGTTGTTCAAGTCTTTAATGGAATTGGAAGCGGCGTTTCCGGATTTGAAATCAGAAAACTCTCCAACGCAGCGGGTAGGGACCAAAATCGATTCGGAGTTAAGCCCGGTCAAACATCGCGCCAAGATGTATTCGCTCGACAATTCCTATTCGATGGAAGAGGTCAAGCAGTGGGTGGAGCGGGTCCAGAAAGGTCTGCCGAAACAGAGTGTTGAATATGTGGCGGAGTTGAAGATTGACGGTGTGAGCGCGACGTTGGTTTATGAGAACGGGGAGTTTGTCTTAGGTGCCACCCGCGGTGATGGTGTGACCGGAGAAAATGTCACCCACAATTTGCGGACCATCCGCTCGATACCACTCAACTTGCAGGCAGCCGCGAACAAACCATTACCGAAATTGCTGGATATCCGGGCGGAGATTTACATGTCCAAAGCTGATTTCCGTGCGTTGAATGAACAAAGAATGAAAGATGGCGAAGACCGCTTTGCTAATCCGCGCAACGCGACCGGTGGCACAGTCAAATTGTTGGATTCACGGATCACCGCCCAACGCAATCTCCAGTGTTTTGTCCATTCCTTTGGGATGGTGCAGGGAGGAGAAATGGTTAAGACGCAGTGGGAGTTTTTAGAGGCCATGAAACAATATGGATTCATGACCAATCCTTACAGTCGGCTGTGTTCAACCTTTGAGGAAGTTAAAAGTTATTGTTTGGAATTGCAAAATAAGCGGCAAGAATTGCCGTATGAAGTCGACGGGGTGGTCATCAAAGTCAACTCTTTAGAACAGCAGGATCGTCTGGGCGCGACACAGAAAAGTCCGCGCTGGGCGGTTGCTTATAAGTTTCCAGCACAGCAGGCAACAACGATCGTCAAGAGAATCGTGATTCAGGTTGGAAGAACCGGGGTCTTGACCCCGGTCGCGGAATTGCAACCGGTGCCTTGCGCGGGTGTCATCATTTCGCGGGCGACACTGCATAACTTCGACGAGGTCAAAAGGCTTAAGATTGGGGTTGGTGATCGGATTTTGGTGGAACGTGCTGGCGACGTGATCCCGAAGGTCGTCAAAGTCGTTGAGCCGGCAACAAAGAAAAAACGGATCAGTGTCCCAAAACAGTGCCCGGAGTGTAAGGGTAAAGTCTTGCGGGTCAAAACGGAAGATGTTGCCTACCGCTGCATCAATCCATCCTGTCCCAAAAAGTTAGAACTCAATCTGGTCCATTTTGCGTCGCGGGGTGCCATGGACATCGAAGGGTTGGGTGAGGTCGCGGTCAAACAGCTCTTAGAGCAGGGGCTGGTCAAAGATATTGTTGATATTTATTTTTTGAAAAGCGCTGATCTGCTAAAGTTAGAATTGTTCAAGGAAAAAAAGGTACAGAATCTGCTCACGGCGATTGAGGCCAGCAAACAGCAGCCGCTTTCCCGATTGCTGTTTGGGTTGGGGATCATCAATATCGGAGAGAAGGTTTCTTATTGTCTGGCCCAGCGGTTCGGGTCAATGGATGAATTGCTGAAAGCCGGGTCGGAAGAATTGGAAAACATCCATGAGGTTGGACAGGTCATGGCGGAAAGTGTTCAGGCATTTTTTCAGCAGCCGGCAACGCAGATGCTGATTCAGAAATTGAAACGGGCCCAGGTGAATATGCTTGAGCCGATTGAGGTGAAGGGCCAGAAATTGCAGGGAAAGAAATTTGTTTTTACCGGTGAGCTAGCGAATTTAACCCGCACCCAAGCAGCCGCGTTGGTAAGGAAGCTTGGCGCGGAAGTCGTTTCTTTAGTGAGTGCCAATACCGATTTTGTCGTTGCCGGTGAGAACGCGGGATCAAAATTGGAAAAAGCAAAGGCCTTGGGGGTGAAGATTCTTGCTAACAAAGAATTCGAGGAGATGGTGTATGGCTAAAAAATTTTGGATTCAGAAAAGATGGGCGGTTATTTTGTTGCTTGGTCTTTTTACGATGACGGCGGCGGGCTGCGAGCCGTTGCGAAAAAAATTCACCCGAAAAAAGAAAGAAAACATTGAGACCGAATCTCTGCCTGTTCTTGATCCGGTCATTTACCCCGACGTTGTGAAAACGCCGGAACAGATTTATCAACATCATTATTCGCTTTGGGAAATATGGTATCGGGACTTACTAACCGAATTTCAAGAAAAACACAGTGATAAGCGGCGACGGTATATCATCAGCCAAATGCTGGCACAGTTGGACGCGATGCGGGACGTTGTTCAGGGGGAAAAAAAGACGCTGCTAACACAGCTTCGCGATTCGCTGCAAAGTGTGTCTGCTGATTTCGAAAGGCCGATGGGTATTCGCAATGATGATTTGTTAGAGAAACAGATCACCCATCTGGACCGACAATTGCGCAATACTTTAAGTCCCAAGGATGTTAAAGGGAATTTGATAGGAATGTGAGATTGTTCCATGGAGAAGTTCATTGACGATTTTATCAATCATTTGTCAATTGAGCGAGGTTTGGCCAAGAACACTTTGTTGGCTTACCATCGGGACCTGAATAAATATCTGGCTTATCTGGAACATCATAAAGTGAGCCGTTGGGAACGGGTTGATCGGGAAATGATTTCAAAATATATTTTTACGCAGAAGGAAGAAGGATTGTCGACGGGTTCAATCTGCCGCAGCTTGGCAGCGACCAAGATGTTTCATCGTTTTTTGGTCAGGGAACGATTGGTCAAAGAAGACCCCACGAATCTTTTGGATACGCCAAAGACCTGGAAACGCATACCCGATGTGCTCTCAGGTCAGGAAATTGAGGCGATCATCGATGCCGCGAAAGGAAGGAAGGCGCAACAGGTCCGGGATTTCGCCATCCTTGAATTGTTTTATGCCAGCGGCATGCGGGTTTCGGAACTCGTGGAATTGAAGGTTGAAAATGTGAATTTGGACGGGGGATATATCCGTTGCGTTGGCAAAGGCAGTAAGGAACGGATCATCCCGATCGGCAAAAGTGCCAGGGAGGCGGTCAAACGGTATTTTGAGCAGGCCCGTCGGAAATCAGTGAAGTTGCAAGCGCAGCCGCAGGTTTTTTTAAGCCGGCTGGGGAAGAAATTGAGCCGGCAAAGCATTTGGAAATTGATCAAGGCTTATGGCCGTAAAGCCAATATCAAAAAATCGATCAAACCGCATACGTTGCGACATTCTTTTGCCACACATCTTTTAGAGCATGGGGCTGATCTGCGTTCGGTCCAGGAGATGCTCGGTCATGCTGATATTTCAACCACACAGATTTATACGCATGTGGATCGGGAGCGTTTGAAGGCCGTGCATAAACAGTTTCATCCGCGAGGATGAGAGGGGGCGGTCCCTTTAGGGACTTGTCCTCCATGACGGTAACAGGTTAAGATTGAAATGAAGATCACATTTAGAAATTTTTCAAAAAAACAACGCGAGATCATTGAGGATGCAGCCCGTGAAGCTGAATCTAGGGGATATTCTGCCTATTTGGTCGGCGGGTGCGTGCGGGATTTGCTTCTAAACCAGCCGAATATTGATGTGGACATGGCCATCGAGGGCGATTCATGCAAAGTTGCGGCGTTTTTGGCGGCTAAGAAAAATGGAAAACTAAAAATTTATCCGCAATTTCAAACAACGACCCTGACGTTTGCAAATGATTTGCGTGTTGATATCGCGATGACGCGAAAGGAAACGTATGCCTCACCAGGGGCCTTGCCAAAAGTTCGACCCGGTGGTTTGCAAGAAGATCTGTTCCGTCGGGATTTTACGATCAATGCGATGGCAGCCCAGATCCATCCTCAAGACAAGGGAACATTGATCGATCCCTATCAGGGATATGCGGATTTGAAAGGAAAAAAAATTAGGATTCTTCATGATCAAAGTTTCCGCGACGACGCGACTCGCATTTTACGGATTATCCGTTTTGAACAGCGTCTGCATTTTCAGATTGAACGAAGAACGCTTTCTTTGCTAAAATGGTCGGTCAAGGAAGGGTTCTTGCGGACTGTCAGCGCTCAACGAAACGCGGTTGAGTTCAAAAAGATGTTATGTGAAAAGGACCCGCTGGCCTGCTTGAAGCGACTGCGTAAGATTTGCGGCACGGATTTTTTGTTTGGGAAGGATTTGGATTTTGGGGTTGTTGCGGGTTTGTACCGACGTATTCGAAGCGGACGCCCGAAGACGGCGATCCACAGTGATGAAACGACGCTGTTTTATTTGCTAGCGATTGCGGAACAGCTCAATGTGAAACAGCGTGAAGAATTAGCAAGAAATTTTCAGTTGACCAAAATAGCGGGCGAATGTGTTTTCAACATTGACGGTTATTTAAAAGTTCTTCGAAAGATTGAGAGCTTGCAGTTGTCACCCAGTGCCGTGTATGAACTTGCGCGGAATTCTCCTTTGCCCGCGATTGTTTATTTGCAGTTGCGGACAAATAGTCAAAGGGCCACGAGGGCGTTGGAATTCTATCAGCGAAAGTCTTCGGCGGTTAGGACGTCCTTGACCGGGAATGATTTAAGAAAAATGGGTGTTGTTGATGGTCAGCGAATTGGGCGATTGCTTAAGGCGGTCTTGTCTAAAAAGATCGATGGGCAGCTTGGTTCTAGGGAAAAGGAAGAAGCCTATATCCGTTTGAGTTTGACCAAATCAGTGCCGCGAAGTGATAAGGGAGGGGAATGATGTCACGGTTGGATAAAGTCAACGAATTGATGAAACGTGAAATCAGCACAATGTTGCTAGAGGATGTTCGTGATCCGCGTCTGGAATTTGTGACCATCACCAGGGTTTCGGTCAGTCCGGATTTGCACAACGCGTATGTTCACTTCAGTGTCCTGGGCGATGATAAAAAAATTTTAGCAGCGGAAGATGCCCTATCGCGGGCCAAAGGATTTATTCGTAAGCTGGTAGGTCAGCGTGTGCGTCTGCGTTACACCCCGGACATCGAATTTATCTTTGATCCTTCGGTCACCGATAGTGATCGGATTGAACGGATCATCGACGAAATTCATAAAACCGAAGAGAGTAAACCATGAGTCTTCAAGCCATTGAGCGGCTGATCAAAAAACATAAACGATTCTTAGTGACGACCCATACCCATCCCGATCCGGACGCCTTGTCCTCGCAATTGGCGATGGCGGAATATCTGAAATTTTTGGGAAAGAAAGTGCATCTGGTTAATGATTCAGAAGTACCGGCTCGTCTTCGCTTCCTTCCCGGGACGGCGCGAATCAAATCGTATCAAAGTCTTAAAAAAGGTCAACCGTCACCTTGGGACGTTGTCATCATTGTCGATTGCGGTGATCTCGAGCGAGTGGGGAAGGTGCAGGGTGGGATCGGAACTGGACAACCAATCATCAATATCGACCATCATGTCACGAATGATTCTTTTGGGGATGTCCATTTGGTCAAACCCAATGCTTCCTCGACGGCAGAAGTCTTGTTTGATTTTTTTCAGCACGCGCGGTTCCCTTTAACCAAAAAAGTAGCTATGTTGCTCTATTTGGGGATTATGACGGACACGGGATCCTTTCGCTATGACAATACCTCGGCGCGCACGCATCAAGTGGTCGGTGAACTTTTGCGGTTTGGCATTCCGGTTGACGAGCTTTACCGAAGGCTTTATGAGACGATCCCTCTCAAGGACCTGCGCCATTTTGGAAAAGTCGTGAGTGAATTTGACTTTTTATACGGCGGCAAATTGGTTTGTCTGGACCTGCTGCGACGGCGGGTAAAGCAGTTTTCGAAAGAATTTGATTTGCGGGACAAAATTTTTCAGTACCTGCGGGCCATCAAGGGTGTTGAGGTGATCGCGATCTTTACCGAACAACGGAAAAATATCACACGGGTCAACTTCCGTTCCCAGGGGCAGGTCAATGTGGCCAAACTCGCCAGCTTTTTCAATGGCGGTGGTCATCGCAAAGCCAGTGGATGCGTGCTCGCAACCAATTTGCTCAATACCCGACGAAAAGTCATAGCAAAAATCCGAGCGAATTTGAAATGAATTCAACATCTGGCGCGAGATCATTTTCAACGACTAGAACAGCTGAGGGCAGGATGTTAGAAGGTATTGTCATCGTCAACAAACCAAAGGGGATCACGTCGCACGATGTCGTCGACCGTGTGCGTGCTAAGTTTAAGATGCGCCGGGTTGGTCATGCCGGGACGTTGGATCCTTTAGCGACCGGTGTTTTAGTGATCCTTTTGGGACGAGCGACAAAGCAGTTTTCTGATTTTGAAGCGTGCGATAAAGCCTACGAAGCAACACTCATTTTGGGAACCAAGACCAATACCGCTGACATCCAAGGAAAAGTAATCGAGAATAAACCTTATGATCACATCACGAAAGACATGTTTCTCGAGGTGTTAAAGACTTTTGAAGGAGAGATCGAACAGCAACCACCAATGTTTTCCGCCGTCAAGGTGAAAGGCAAACGCTTATACCAACTGGCCCGCCGAGGCATCGCAGTGGAAAGGCCAACGCGCACTGTCTCGATTCAAAAACTTCAGTTGTTGCATTTTTCACCGCCGGAAGTCAAGTTTAGCGTTCAATGCTCAAAGGGAATGTATGTCCGCCAATTGGCCGAAGACATCGGTGAGAAATTGGGCAGCTCGGCGTGCATCACTCAAATTGAACGCAGCAAAGTCGGTCCGTACGATATTGCTTGTGCTGTTTCTTTAGAAGAGCTCCAGGAGCGGCACGTGCTGCCGGCTTCATCGCTCAAGGCCGCGTAAATCAAAATGCAAATTCTTTACGGCATCCGTCAGATCAAGACCACAATAACCAAGTGCATCCTCGGGATAGGTGTCTTTGACGGCGTCCACCGCGGCCATCAGCGTTTGATGCAAAGGGTTGTTCAAAGGGCCCAAAAACTCAATGTCAAGTCTGTGATCATGACGTTCCATCCGCATCCGGTTCATGTGCTGCACCCGGAAATTGATCTGCCGTTGATTGTCTCGTTGGATTATCGACTGAAATTGATCGCCGAGCAGGGTGTGGATATCGGTATCGTTGTTCCTTTTACCAAAAAATTTTCCCTTCAGACTCCAGAGCAATTCATCCAGGAATATCTTTTGAAGCGAGTCGCCGCGCAAGAGGTTGTCATCGGCGAGGATTTTCGCTTTGGTAGGAATCGTTCTGGATCTTTTGCCGATTTTGAAGAGGCTGGCCGTAAATATGGCCTGCATGTGGCTGCGATTTCAGTGGGGAATCAGGGAAAAAAAACAGTGAGCAGCAGCGTGATCCGCGAGTTGATTTCTACCGGCGACTTGAAAAAGGCGGCGCGTTTGTTGAAGCGACCGGTCTCGACGATGGGTGTCATTGTTCAGGGCGATTCTCGAGGGGAAAAACTCGGGTTCCCCACCGCCAATATCCAATTGTCCAACGAGGTCTTGCCGCCTTTAGGGGTTTATCTCGTTTACGTTCGATTCGACGGAAAAGTTTTTCCGGGGATCGCCAACCTTGGTCATCGGCCAACGTTTAAAAGCGGAAAGGAAGTCGTTTTAGAAGTTCATTTGCTGGATTTTCACGGTCACCTTTATGGTAAGACGGTGATCTTGCAATATTTGAAAAAAGTCCGCGACGAAAAATATTTTCCTTCCGTAGAAACCCTCAAAAAGCAGATCCAAAATGACGTAAGACTCGCCCGCGCGTTTTTTCAAAAGCGCTGATTTTTTATCACAAAAAAACACAAAAATACTGATTGACATCCCCTGGTGAGGTGTTTATACTGGCAAATGGTGGAGCAAAGTGGAGTGAAGTGGATTAAAACGAATCTTGAGAACCTATGTTTTACGGCGAATACATTCATGGGATTGACCGTAAAGGTCGCATCATCCTTCCGGCACGGTTTCGCGAAGTGTGCCAAGAATGCGGTATTGAAAAGTTCTTTGTAACCAGAGGTTTGGACCGTTGCTTGTTTGTTTTCGCCGAGGGGGAGTGGCGGACGCAAGAACAAAAATTTAAAACAATGCCTTTTACCAAACAGGAATCGCGCAGTTTCAATCGGTTATTTTTTTCCGGGGCCGTTGAGGTGTTGCCGGATAAGCAGGGCCGATTTATCATTCCACAATTTTTGAAAAATTACGCCAATATCAAACGGGACACCATCATCATTGGGATATCAAATCGAATCGAGATTTGGGATAAGACCACCTGGGAAAATTTTTACGCAAATTGTCAGGAATCTTTTGAGCAGATTGCGGAGAATTTGGTTCAAGGCAATCCGCAGAGCTGATAGCGGAGTTTATTTTCCGTCGAAGGATTTTTTTAGCGGCAGGGGTATTAAAAAACTTAGCAATTCACTTTAATCGAGAGAATTCCTCGGAGCTTGCTCCGGGGTTACCATCTGAAGGAAGAGCTCGAGAAACTATGGGTTTCTCGAATTCAGGATACAACTCTGATACCTCGCAGCTTGCTGCGGGGAGGTTCATACATGTATTCTTTAGCACTAGATTATTCGCAAAATTTAATGAATGATCCAATCAACCATATCCCGGTTATGGCCGAAGAGGTTTCGCGCTATTTGACGTTTTTCGCGGACGCTTGCGTGGTTGACGCGACCCTAGGGCTGGGCGGGCATAGTGAGCTTTTCGTCCAGAGGCTGGGCGGGCAGGGGCGGATCATTGGCATTGACCGCGATGAGAGTTCCTTGAAATTTGCGAAAGAGCGCTTGAAGAATTTTGCTGATCGGATGCGTTTCGTGCACGCGGATTTTCGTCATATCGATCAAGTCCTTGCGGATTGCGGAGTTCAAAAGGTCGACGGGATCCTCATGGATCTAGGGATATCGAGTTTTCAGCTGGATAATCCTCAGCGCGGGTTCAGTTTTAAGGACGAAGGGCCGTTGGATATGCGCATGGATCAGGACGGTCAGGTCTGCGCTTACGATTTGATCAATTCTTTATCGGAACGTGAGTTGGCCCAAATTTTGCGCGAATATGGTGAGGAGCGATTCTCTCATCGGATTGCCAAATATTTGGTCACCGCACGTTCGAAGAAACCATTGCAAACAACGCAGGAGCTTTGCGAAACGATTTTGCAAGCCGTTCCGCGTTCGTATTGGCAGCAGAAGATCCATCCTGCCACGCGTACTTTCCAGGCTTTTCGAATTGCCGTGAATCATGAATTGGAATCCTTGTCCGATGCTTTGGAAAAATGCGTTCAGGTCCTGAAACCCAAAGCGCGTTTGGTGGTGATTGCTTTTCATTCTTTGGAAGATCGGATTGTGAAACATAAATTTCGTCATTTAGCCCGAACGGAAACGGTCAGTTTGATTACAAAAAAGCCGATTCGTCCTCAAGAAGTTGAGGTTCAAAAAAATGCCCGTGCCCGCAGCGCTCGATTGCGGGTCGTGGAGAAAGTTTAAGGATGAAGATATGCCGTTAGTCAGATCACTCAAATGCATGCTGTTTTTTACGTTCCTTGCCTTGGTCTACATTTATATGCAGATGAACATCTATGAGCTGGCCTATCAAGGGAAGCAGAAGGAACGGATTTTTTTAAATCTGAAAGAGTACAATACGATGATCAATTATCGAATCCTCCGGCTCAAATCAGCGCATCATTTAGGTGATACGTTATTGGCCAAGGATTCCGATTTGCGGTTCCGTGATCAACAGCAGACCGTGCGGTTGGCGAAACGATCTGATGATCTCGACAATGGTGTCACGAATGTTCATTCTTCAGACAATAGTTTTTTGCAACGACTGCTGTCTTTGCTAACCCTGTCGGAAGCGCGGGCCGAGAGTCAAAAGAAAAGTTTGAATCCCTGGAAGAAATTTCAATAACCAAATGGGTTGTGAACAACGTTGGTTAGGATCAAGTGTACTTAAGAAAACGTGCGCTGCGGTTTAGTTTGGTTTTTCTTTTTCTCATCGTTTGCCTCTTTCTTTTTTCTGTCCAACTGGTCCTCATTCAGGTCTTTCGATCCGCGCATCTGGCGGAACTCGCCCAGCAACAGCAAAATCATTATGTAAAACTGGAACCGGTGCGCGGAACGGTCTTTGACCGGCAGATGCGCCCGCTGGCCATTAATCTCAGCGTTCAATCCTTGTACGCGAATCCTCGACAGATGAGCAGTCAGGATAAGCAGATCGCCGCGAAAAAACTCAGTGACATGCTAGGTCTCAATAGAAGTTATTTAGAAAATCAATTGGATCGGAAAAAATATTTTGTCTGGTTGGTGCGTAAACTGCCATTGGATTTGGCGGAACAGATCAAGAAATTGAATCTTAAGGGAGTGGGTTTCATTAAGGAAAGCAAAAGATATTATCCTAATCAGAATTTGGCCGCGCACTTGATCGGGTTCGCGGGAGTTGATAATCTGGGGTTGGAGGGATTGGAACTCGCGTATGACAAGGACCTTCGCGGAGAGTTTGGTTGGATGATGATCCTGCGGGACGCCCGGCAGCAGGAATTGATGCTTGATAAGGGATTTATCCCGCCTAAGGATGGTTTCAGTTTGGTTTTGACCATTGATGAAACGATTCAATATATCGCTGAGCGGGCTTTAGAAAAGGCCTTTAAGACACATCGGGCCAAGTCCGCTAGCATCATTGTGATGGACCCGAGGACCGGCGAGATCCTTGCCTTGGCCAATCTCCCGACGTACAATTTGGAATCTTATAATGATAGTCATGCGGAAGACCGAACGAATCGGGCGGTTTCCTATATCTATGAGCCAGGGTCGGTCTTTAAGATTGTGACGTTGACCGCGGCCTTGGAAGAGCAGGCGGTCCAAGAAACCGACAAATTTTTTTGCGAAAATGGGCAGTACCGCGTGGCCAATCACATGCTGCACGACCATCATGCTCATGGCTGGTTGACCTTCAGTGAAGTCATCGAACAATCCAGCAATATCGGCACGGTGAAAGTGGCGCAAAAAATTGGATTAGAAACGGTTTACAAATACGCTAAACGGTTTCATTTTGGCGAAACAACCGGCATTGATGTCCAAGGGGAAGTCCCGGGAATTTTAAAGCCACCTTCGCAATGGTCGAAAGCCTCGATCGGGGCGATTCCCATTGGCCAGGAAGTCGCGGTGACGCCGTTGCAATTGGTCAGTGCCATTTCTGCTATTGCAAATGACGGGGTGTACATGCGACCCTTTGTGGTAAAATACATCAAAGATGTTCATGAGGAATTGATCAAGGCAACGGATCCGAAAGTGGTTGATCAAGTGATGAGCGTTGATACGGCCCGACGAGTTAAAGCCATTTTACAAAAGGTGGTTGAGCAGGGTACGGGTAAGTTGGCCCAAATTAAAGGAGTCAACGTCGCCGGTAAAACCGGAACCGCGCAAAAGCCCGAGGGCGGCGGATATTCCAATTCCAAATTTTACGCGACTTTTTTCGGATTTGCGCCGGTCGAGAATCCGCGATTGGCGGCGGTTGTGGTTTTTGATGAGCCTCATCCGAATCATTTTGGCGGAACGGTTTCCGCTCCGGTTTTTCGTGAGGTGATTTCTGATTCGCTCCGGTATCTTAACGCGTTGGACGCGGGGATGTAGAGTCTATGAAATTGATTGAGCTTTTTAAAGATATTGCGGATGTGACGATTTCCGGCGAGTGGCAAAATTTTGACGTGAGTTCCATCACATCAGATTCCCGGCAAGTCGAGCATGGCAGCATTTTTGTGGCCTTGCCGGGGGTCAAAGAACATGGAAAGAAATTCATTCCGCAGGCCGTCGCGAAGGGGGCAAAAGTGATCGTCAAAAGCAGCGATGATGAACGCCTAGCTACTTCCAACGGTGTTCTGTGGATTGATCGTGAAAACCCTTGCCAGGAACTTGCTCGACTTCTTAATATTTTCTATAAAAATCCCAGCCGCCAATTGAAAGTCATTGGGGTGACCGGAACCAACGGCAAAACAACGATCACGTATCTTTTGGAGGCCATTTTTCAGGCCGCCCATAAGCGGACCGGAGTCATTGGAACGGTGAATCACCGTTTCGCTCAGCGCACGGTAGTTTCAAAAAACACAACTCCTGGGTTGGTTGAAAATTATTCCTTTCTTTCACAGATGCTTGAAGCCGGTAGCGAATATTGCGTTATGGAAGTCTCTTCGCATGCCTTAGAGCAAAATCGGGTGGCCGGAATCCATTTTCGAAATTGCGTTTTTACCAATCTTACTCAAGATCATTTGGATTATCACAAGGACCATGAAAGTTATTTTCAGGCCAAGGCCAAACTTTTTACCAAACCCACGGATAAAGAACGGGTGGTCATCAACCGCGACGACGTTTATGGTAAAAAGTTGGTCAAAATGACGGATGTGCCGGCCGTCACTTACGGGATCAACCAGCAGAGTGATGTGATGGCCCAGGAGATTAAGATGGATGTCAACGCATCGACTTTTGTGGTGCTAACGGCCGATGAGGAATTTCGAGTCCGCACGCCGCTCATTGGGATTCATAATGTCTACAACATTTTGGCTGCGACGGCCGTGGCTTTGGGAGAGGGCATCGCTAAAGAAGATATTCAGGCTGGTCTGGAGAATTTGGCGGGAGTTCCAGGGCGATTGGAGCGCGTGGTTTGTGGTCAGAATTATCAGATCTTTGTTGATTACGCCCACACCGAAGACGCTCTGTTCCGCGTTCTTGAATGTCTTCAGCAGATGAAAAGCAGGCGGATCATTTTGGTTTTTGGCTGTGGAGGAGATCGCGATAAGGGCAAGCGTTCGAAAATGGGAGCGGTCGCTGGAAAGTGGGCAGATTTTTCGTTTGTCACCAATGATAACCCTCGGGGAGAAGATCCGCAGTTGATCATCGAGATGATCAGCAAAGGGTTCAGTCGGAACAATTATGAAATCATTTATGATCGTCGAGAAGCGATCAAACAGGCCTTGGCGATGGCCCAGAAGGACGACATTGTATTGGTGGCGGGGAAGGGGCATGAAGATTATCAGATTTTAAAAAATCAGACGATTCCTTTTGATGATCGCAAGGTCATCCGTGATTATCTGTTGGGGAATTCGAAAACGTCTCGTGGACTGGCGGTCAAATGACTTGCAAAAGTTTGTTTTCGGGGGTGGGGTAAAGATGATTGGAACCGTTAAGGAAATTGCAAGGGCGGTTAAGGGAATGATCACGCAGTCGCGAAAAAATCAAGAGTTTCATCGGGTCAGCATTGATTCGCGTTCGGTCAAGACCGGTGATATTTTTTTTGCCATCCAAGGTCATCGGCTCGATGGACATCAATTTGTTCGAGCAGCGGTACGTCAAGGAGCGGGAGCCGTTGTTGTTGCCAAATCGGTGCGATCGGTCCCGCGTGACGTAAGCGTCATCAACGTGGACGACACCACCAAGGCTTTGGGACGGTTGGCAGCCGCGCACCGTCGGAAATTTTCCATACCGGTGATTGCCGTTACTGGATCGGCGGGTAAAACCACAACCAAAGAATTGGTAGCGCAGGTCTTGGCGGCCCGTTACCGGGTTTTGAAAAATACCGGCTCGTTTAACAATTTTATCGGCGTTCCTTTGACATTGTTCCAATTGACCAAGCAGCATCAAATGGCTGTTCTGGAACTCGGGACCAATCAGCCTGGGGATATCGCCTGGCTGACGTCGATCGTTCATCCCACTTTTACCGTTCTCACCAACATTGGCGAGGCACATTTAGAAAAACTCAAGAGTCCGGCCAAAGTTTTTCAGGAAAAAATTCAAGTGCTGAAAGGGATGGATAAAGGAGGAAAGATTTTGATCAACAGCGATGATCCTTGGTTAAGGAAACTGCTCAGCCGCGTATGGAAAGACCGGATCTTGACTTACGGGATCAAGGGCGACGCGGATTTTAGAGCAGAGAAGGTTTTGCTTGGTCGGGGACAGCAAATCCAATTTAGAATCGACGGACAAAAATTTGAGTTGAACACTCCGGTCGAGGCCAACGTGTACAATGCCTTAGCCGCCATTTCCTGCGGGCGGGTATTTCGAGTCGGGTATCAGACCATCCGCCGGCAACTTAAGACTTTTGATTTCGATTGTTCCCGGCAGACGATCAAATCCATTGGTGGTGTCATGGTCATTGATGATGTGTATAATGCCAATCCTGTTTCTTTTCGCAGTGCATTGAAGACATTGGCAGCCTGGCCGACGAGAAAAAAGCGGATTTTGGTGGCGGCGGATATGCTGGAGTTGGGAGAATGGAGCGGGCCTTCGCATCTGGCCATGGGAACGTTGGCCGCGGATTTAGGGATCCGTCAAATCTTGACATTTGGTACAAATTCACGTTTGATTAGCGAGGGAGCGGTCCGTCGAAACCCAGCTGTTCTGGTTGAGCATTTTTCGGACCGATTGCAGTTGCATCGAAGATTGGCCAAGGTCTGCCAGCCCGAGGATGTCTTGCTGGTCAAGGGTTCGCGGGCGATGCAGATGGAAAAAACAGTTGTATTTTTAACCAAACATTTTTCAAAAGATTGACGTTATAACAAGCGGCGTCAAACAGCAACAAAGGGGCGAACATGTTTTATCTTTTGGCGGAATTGCGTGAATTTTTTCCTCTTTTAAACATTTTCAAATATATCACGTTCCGCGCGGCCATGGCAGCGGTGACAACTTTCGCGTCCTGTATTTATTTTGCCCCGATCTTTACCCGTTATTTCATCGCCCTTAGAATTCGCGAGCGCGCCAAGCGGGAGGATTGTCCGGCTTTGGATCATTTGCAAGTCAGTAAGGAGGGGACCCCGACGATGGGCGGGGTCTTTATCATCGGTAGCATTGTTCTTTCCGTTTTGCTATGGGCCGATTTGAGCAACCGATTGATTTTGTTGACGCTATTCACCTGTCTTTACTTGAGCGTTTTAGGGGCGATTGATGATTATACAAAATTGAAAGGGCTTAAGCCTCATCGGGGATTGCGGCCAAGAACAAAAATGCTTTGGCAGGTTTTTTTAGGATGTTTTATTGGGGCCTTTGTTTATTTTCATCCTTCCTTATCCAGCCGCCTGGACATGCCGTTCTTCAAACATTTGATCGATTTAGGAGTCCTTTACATACCGTTTGCCGCACTGGTTGTCATCGGCAGTTCCAACGCTGTGAATTTGACCGACGGGCTGGATGGATTAGCCATTGGCAGTGTTTTGATTGTCAGTGCCACGTTGGCGATACTCTGTTATATCACCGGACACAGCCGTTTCAGCGAATACCTTTTTCTGCCCTATGTGGCCGAGGCCGGGGAACTCACGATTTTTTGTGCCGCGATCCTTGGTGCTAGTCTGGGTTTCCTGTGGTTCAACGCTCACCCAGCAACGATATTCATGGGAGATACCGGATCTTTGGCCCTCGGCGGAACGATCGGGGTGATCGCGGTGTTGATCAAGAAAGAATTGCTCATGGTGATTTTGGGCGGTGTCTTTGTGATCGAAGCGCTCTCGGTCATTTTGCAAGTGATTTCGGTCCGTACCCGACGGAAAAGGATTTTCAAAGTCTCCCCGCTGCATCATCACCTGCAGTTAAGTGGTTGGCATGAGTCAAAGATCATCATTCGATTTTGGATCTTGGGGATCATTTTCGCTCTATTAACCTTGATGACTTTAAAAATTCGTTGATGGATTTGACCGGAAAAATCGTTACGGTTTTAGGCGCGGGGAAAAGTGGTCAGGCTGCGGCGGCCTTGGGCCTGGCAAAAGGGGCCAAGGTCAAGGTTTCTGAAAAGGCCGTTGAAGACCAGTTGACTCCGGCTCTCCGCGAGTGGATTGAGCAAAATAAAATCCGTTTAGAAACCGGCGGCCATACCAAGGATTTTATCGAGCAGAGCGATTTTTTGATTGTGAGTCCAGGGATCAATCTCAACTGTGACGCGGTCAAGTGGGCGAGGGGCAAAGGGGTTACGGTTTGGTCGGAAATTGAGTTCGCTTACCGCTTTTGTCCGGTCCCGATCATCGCCATCACCGGCAGCAATGGTAAAACAACCGTGTCGCATTTGACGGCGAGGGTTCTGACCGAAGCCGGCTATCATGTTCATTTATGCGGCAACATCGGCTGGCCGTTTTCCGAGGCGGTCTTAGATCTTCGTGGGATTGATTTTATCGTCTTAGAAGTCAGTTCTTTTCAGTTGGAGTTGATTAGCGCATTTTGTCCCAAGATCGCGGTCTTGACGAACGTCTCGCAAAATCATCTTGATCGTCACGCGAATTTGGAAGAATATTTTCAAATCAAACAGCGGATGTTTATGAATCAGTCCCAAGCCGATTTTGCGGTGATCAATGCGGGTGATCCGTTAAGTCAGCGGATCCAGGGATTGACCCCGAAGGTCTTTTATTTTAACAGCGAGGAGCAGCAACGAAAGGAAAGTGGTTTGAACCAGAACCAATGGGCGGTGGCCCAAGTTTGTCGGGTTTTAAATATTGCTCCAGACATTTATCGCAAAATTTTTTCGGAATTCCGCGGGGTGGAACATCGTATGGAGAAATTAGGTCTTTTGCGAGGGGTTGAGTTTATCAACGATTCCAAATCGACCACGGCGCAAGCAACGGCCTGGGCCTTAGCGAACATCTCATGCCCGGTCTTGCTCATTTGTGGTGGGAGAGACAAGAACATTGATTTTTCAACCATTCAGGACATCGTGCGGCAAAAAGTCAAGACGATGATCGTCATCGGCGAGGCGAAAGAAAAGATCAAGCAGTGTTTTCATCATCTGGTTCCGGTCCGGGAATGTGAAACGCTTGAGGACGCGCTGGCGACCGCCTATCAAAATTCGCAGGCCGGTGATTGCATTTTGTTGAGTCCGATGTGCGCGAGTTATGACATGTTTAAAAATTTTGAGGAGCGCGGTTCGCGTTTCAAACAGCTGGTTGAAATGTTGAAAGAAAAGTTTGAACAGGGTGGACTATGCGAAGCATCATCGAAGGATTTAAAAAAATCAAAGTGAGTTAATCCTTTTTATGCGTCATCTGCGAATATCCATTGTTTTCATTGTTTCGATCCTCATTTTTTTAGGGGTGATTATGATCTACAGTTCAAGTGGCGTCTATGCCATGCATGAACTTGGTGATAATCTTTATTTTCTCAAACGGCATTTGCTTTTTTTGTTGGTCGGGTTGTTGTTGGCTTTTTTGTCATTGGGTTTCGATTATCGTGACCTTCGACATTTGGCCAAACCGCTCATGTTGTTATCGATCTTTCTTTTGGTCGTTGTGCTCATCCCCGGTATTGGCAAACTCAGCTTTGGCGCTCGTCGGTGGTTTCATATCGGGTCGTTTTATATCCAACCTTCGGAATTTGCTAAATTGGCGATTCTGCTTTACGCCGCGGATTATTTGGCGAGGAAACAGCAGCAAATACAGCAAATGCGGGAAGGGGTGATCCCTTTGTGCCTGGTTGTGGGGGTGACCTGTCTTTTGATTCTTAAGCAGCCGGATTTGGGAAGTGCTCTGGTGATTGCCAGTATCGCCTTTGTTTTATTGTTTACGGCCGGAATGCGTCTGGAAATTTTGTTTGGCATAGCCTTGGCCGTAATCCCGGCGTTTTATTTTTTGGTCATGATGGTGCCTTATCGATGGCGGCGGATCATGATTTTTTTAGATCCTTGGAGCGACAGCCAGGGAGCAGGTTTTCAGTTGATTCAATCGCAGATTGCTTTAGGTTCCGGCGGGATATTTGGCGTCGGCCTGGGCAAGAGTGTGCAAAAATTATTTTATCTTCCAGCGGCGCATACCGATTTCATTTTATCCATCATTGGTGAAGAATTGGGGTTCTTGGGGGCCTTCGCGGTCATTGTCCTTTTTGTCTGTTTCATTTGGCAAGGGACCAGGATTGTCAAAAACACGATGGATCCCTTCGGCTATTTTCTCGCGATGGGGATTGTTTTTATGATCGGTCTTCAGGCCATGGTCAATGTCGGAGTCAGTATCGGCGCTTTGCCGACCAAAGGCCTGCCGCTTCCTTTTATCAGTTATGGAGGCTCGGCGTTGATCGTCAATCTTTTGGCGGTGGCCTTGTTATTGAACATTTCGCGCGTTCAGGATTCGCAAACTTAAAATGAAAATGCTATTAGCTACCGGCGGAAGCGGCGGGCATATTTATCCGGCCCTGCGAGTTGCCGAAGAGTTGAAAGCGGCGGGACACGAAGTGATTTTTGCCGGAAAGTTCGGTGCTTTCAAGCCGGTCATTCAAGAAAAAAATTTTCGTGTTTTTGAGACGGTGGTGAGTGGGTGGTCTGGCCGTTCGCTTTTTGGACTTGGGCGATGCGGATATCTCCTCATCCGGTCATTATTTCAGGCAAAGGAATTTTTGCGCTGCATCAAGGCGGACCGCATCATCGGATTTGGCAGTTATGCTTCGTTCCCTTTTGTGTTTATGGGGAGTTTCTCGGGGATTCCGGTTTTGCTGCATGAGCAGAATGTTCGTCCTGGAAAGGCCAATTGCTGTTTAATCCCTTTTGCCAGAAAGGTCGCGATCAGTTTTAAAGCCAGTGAGGCTTATTTTCCGACGGGAAAAACAGTCTTGACCGGTTGCCCGTGCCAAACGCCGGACCGGACTTTGTCGCGTGAGGAATTGCAAGAGAGGTTTCAGCTTGAGACCGGGCGTTTGACCATTTTGGTTTTTGGGGGATCGCAGGGCAGCCGCACCGTCAATCAAGTGTTTTTGGACTCGATCTCGCTTGTGAAAGATCAGCGAGCGATCCAGGTGATCCATTTGACGGGGCCAAGTGATTATGAATGGGTCAAGGCGAGGTATCAGGCGTTCTCGATTCCCTGCTATGTTCAACCTTTCTCAAAGGAAATCATGAAACTCTATTCCTGCGCCGATCTGGTGATCTGTCGCGCAGGCGCGGTTACCATTACTGAAATTGTAACCCTGCAAAAAAAGGCCATTATGATTCCTTATCCGCATGCTGACGGCCATCAAAATGAAAATGCTGGGCAATTGGCTGAATTCCCGATGTTTCGAAAATTGGAAGAAAGGGAGTTGAACGCGAGATCATTGGCCGATGCTGTCATAGCTCTCACGCAAATTCCAGTGGGTGGTGGAGATTGGAAAAAGGTGGAGGAGAAATTATTTTTTCCGAATGCCGCCCAAAGGATCGCCCAAGCGGCGGTTGCATTTTTATGAAGAAAAGTCGCCTGAGCCATTTCGTTTTTTGTTTACTGGGTGTGTTTTTGTTTGGAATTTTTAGCATCGGCGTTCAGGCTGATGAAGACCAATGGCAGGAAGAGCGCACGGATCATTTTTCGGTTTATTATCAGAAGACGCCAAAAGATTTCGCGAAAACGGTTGCTGAATCCGCCGAACAATATTATGAGAGCATTACGGCCGACTTAGGGTTCACTCGTTACAAAGGCTGGTCGTACAACAACCGCGCGAAAATTTATATTTATGACTCGCAAGAAAAGTATGTTCAATCGACCAACATGACGCATTGGTCGCACGGTGCGGCGGACATTCGGCAAAAGGTGATCGCCACCTTTCCTCAGGACAGCGGTTTTTTTGATACCATATTACCGCATGAATTGGGACATATCATTTTTCGCGAGTTTGCCGGCGAGGACACCGATTTCCCTTTATGGCTGGATGAAGGTGTGGCGTGTTTTCAGGAAAAGGCCAGACGAGCATCGGCGCAGGCCCAAGTCAGACAAGCGATCAGAGAAAATCGATTCATTCCTTTATCGCAATTGGCGTTGATGAAATTGGACGACACGACAAATGAAGAGATCGTTGACTTGTATTACGCGGAATCGGCCAGCGCGGTTTCTTTTATCATCAATCAATTGGATAATGCGCGGTTTCTTCGTTTTTGTCAAAAATTGAATGAGGGACTGACCATGGATTCGGCTTTGGACAGTGTTTATTTAAAAATAAAATCGCTTAACGATTTGAATTCCGCCTGGTATGATTTTTTATTGAAAGAAGAATGAAAGGAACGTGATGGAGAAAAAATATCATTTCATCGGAATTGGCGGGATTGGGGTCGGCACGATTGCCTCGCTCATGCTGCGCCAGGGCTGTCAGGTGAGCGGCTCTGATACTACTGAAAATAAAATGGTGCGGAAACTGCGTGAACAAGGTGCCAGGATCGCCATCGGTCATGCTGCCGCTAATCTCGACGGGGCGCCGGTGGTTGTTTATTCCTCGGCGGTCTCCCTTGATAATCCGGAATTGCAGGAGGCCAAACGAAGGGATTTACGGATTTTAAGACGAGCGGAATGCCTTGCCGAATTGATGCAAACATATATTGGGATAACGATCGCCGGGGCGCACGGGAAAACCACCACGACGGCAATGATTGCCAATCTGCTCATCCACGCGGGGCTGGATCCTTCAACGGCGGTCGGCGGGATCATCCGCGGAACCGAAAATCACGCCCGGGTTGGCCGCGGTAAACATTTTGTCGCTGAGATCGATGAAAGTGATGGGACGTTTTTATGCTTTTATCCCTTCCTTTCGGTGGTCACCAATTTGGACATGGAACATCTGGATTATTATCGCAGCCTGCAGCATATCGTCGGGGCGTATCAACAGTTCATCCAGCAGACCCAGCCGCAGGGAAAGGTCATTGCCTGGGGAGATCAGGAAACGTTAAAGAGTATTGTGAAACGCTCATCACGTCGGTTCCTCACCTATGGTTTCTTAGATCATAATGAATTGCAGGCGCGCAACATTCAAAAACTCGCCGACGGTGGAGGCCATTCTCAATATGATTGTTATTTGCAGGGCCGCTTGTTGGGCCCGGTGATCTTAGCCGTTCCCGGAGAACATAACATCCTTAACTCTCTGGCCGCGATCGCGGTCGGGTTAGAATTGGAGTTGTCTTTTTCGATGATGCAGCAGTCGCTGCAGATTTACCAGGGCGTCAAACGCCGATTCCAATGGAAGGGGGAAGTCGATGACATCAGCGTTGTGGATGATTACGGACATCATCCGACGGAGATCATACAGACGCTGAAGACGGCGCGCAGTTTGAATAAAAAGCGGATCATCACCATTTTTCAACCGCATCGTTTTTCCAGAACGAAATTTTTGTTGGAAGAATTCATCAGTAGTCTCATGTTGACGGACCGCTTGATCGTGACCGATATCTATGCCGCGAGTGAAGAAAATAATAATCAGATCAGCGCTCAGGACATCTGTGACCGGCTGAAAGCCAGGGATTTTTCTGAAGCGATTTATTTACGCAAAGAACAGATTGTCGAACACATTCTCAAAATCGTTCAGCCCGGTGATCTGGTGCTGACTCTGGGCGCGGGGGACATCACACAGATATCAGATATCCTTGTGCAGCGGCTTAAGGAAAGAAGATCGCCGGATCAGGTGACCGCGTCGTTGATCAGTCCTTCCAAGCAGACCGACCATATTGCCGTCGTGATGGGCGGGGTTTCTCCGGAAAGGGATGTTTCTTTGAAATCAGGCAAAGCGATTTATGAAGCCTTGAAAAGAAAAGGTGCCAGGGTCTCCGCATTTGATTTGACTTCGACCGATCGGAAAACAATTTTATCCCTGCTTTTTGAAAAGGAGGTCGATGTTGTTTTCAACGCGCTGCACGGCGATTTTGGCGAGGACGGCCAGTTGCAGACGATTTTGGAAGAAGGGAAGTTTGTCTATACCGGTTCCGGCGTAGGGCCAAGCCGGCTGGCTTTTCATAAAGGGAAAATGCAGGATTTTGTAAGCGGCCAACACATCAACGTGGCGGCTTATCAACGGATCGCAGTGCGTGATTTGAACTCTTTGGATGCGTGCCGCATGGCTTTTCCGTTGGTGGTCAAGCCAGCATGTGCAGGGTCGAGTTTTGGGGTGGCCATTGTGAGAACCGCGGAACAATATGATCAGGCTGTGAAGGATGCCGCCGCCTTAGCCGATGAAGTTATCGTCGAACAGTACATCCGGGGACGGGAAGTGACGGTTGGGATCCTCGACGGTGAACCGTTGCCGGTGATCGAGATCAGGACCAAACGGGAATTTTTTGATTCCGAGGCCAAATATCAGAAAGGGCTCACGGAATATCTGGTACCCGCGGATTTACCGGCAGAATTAGCTCAGGAACTGCAAAGGATAGCGCTCGCGATTTACACCATGATCGGAGCCAGGGATCTGGCCCGCATGGACTTTATGTTGGATGAAAAGAATCAAAGTTATTTTTTGGAGGCCAATACCATCCCGGGTTTCACCGAGACCAGCCTTTTGCCCATGGCCGCGCAAAAAGCAGGTTTGAGTTTTGACGATCTGTGTTGGACCATTCTTGGGTTGGCCATCAAAAGAAGGACGCAAGTATTGCAAAATTTAAGTGCCCTATTATGACGAAACGCGGAAATAAAAAGCCTGCTCCATTGGGAACAAAGTTTTTAAAGTTTTTGATTCTGTTTTTGGTTTTTGCTTTTTTGGTCGTGGCGCTAACGCGAAGTACAGTCCGCTCGTTTAAAGACGCCAAGATGTTTAGAATCAAAGCGGTTGTGCTGGCGCCATCGCTGCAATTCATTGAACCCAAACAAATTTCTTACTTGGAGGGAAAGAATATTTTTTCCGTGGATCTTAAGGAGCTCCATCGGCGTCTGCAAACGCAGTACCCGAACGTGGAAGATCTTAAGGTTTACCGGCGGTTCCCTGATAAAATTTATATCGTTGCTAAAAGACGTGATCCGGTCGCTGTTTTTTCCAGCAGAGGCAAAGACATGGTGATCGATGAACAGGGATACGCGATCGCCTTTGATGCGAAGGGGTATCCGGATCTGCCGACCATCAATGGAGTCAAACTTGAGCAGCAGCCGGTTTTGGGTAAGCATCTGAATTCAAAAGAGATCGAAATTGCTTTGCGAATCATGCGGTTGATGCGGGAGCAAGAAGACCTTAAAAAATTTGAGATTGTTTCTTTTCAGATTGAAAGCTTATCGCAAATCCAGATGATCCTTGACAATAAAGTCAGGGTGATTATGGATCGGGATCGTGTTGAAGCGAAACTCCAACAGCTGGCCTTGGTTTTGAGTCAGGGCAACCTTGATTTGAATCAGATCAATTATATCGATCTGCGGTTTAAACAGCCGATCTTAAGCCAGCATTGAGTTTGGATTTTTAGGAAAGCTTATTTTAACGGGGATGGTATAGAAAATGTTTAAAGGTTTGATAGGAGAAAAAATTTATTGTGGTTTGGATTTGGGCGGCCAAACGATCAAAGCCAGTCTGCTGCGGGTGCCGGCAGTTGCTCAGAACGGAGATCCGGTTCGTCCGGTGCTGATCGGTGTTTATGAAACAAAGACCGCGGGGTTTAAGGACGGCGCGGTCACGGATTTGAGTGAATTGTCGGAGAGCATCCATGCCACCATAGCGGGATTGACGAATAAAACCGGGCTCAAATTGAAAGAACTCAACGTCGGATTCAGCGGAAAACTGGTGCAAAAGCGGCTGGGAAACGCAGTGGTGCCTTTGGTGGACCGGGGAACAAAAATGGTCGGGAATCGCGATATCGTCCATGTTCAGCATCAGGCACGACTGTTAGGGATCGGCATGGATGAAGACGTGTTGCATGATTTCCCGCAGCAATATAAGGTGGACGACGCCAATAGGACCTTGAATCCGCGGGGGTTATTTGCCCGTAAGATCGAACTTCATTCCTTGCTGATTGTGACCAACTCAACACTGATTAAGAATTTGAATAGCGCGGTTAATGAAGCGGGGTTTGATGTAACCCGTTTTTATTATTCACCGCTCGCTTCGAATCAGATCGTTCTCGATGATTACCATAAACGCCAGGGTTGCATCATTTTGGATATTGGGACCCGCACGACCGAAGTGCTTGTTTTTCAAGAGGGACAATTGCGCTTTATGGATCAAGTGAATTTGGGTGGGGAAGATGTCACCGTGAATATTGCCAAAGAGTTGAATTTGTCTTTTGATTTGGCTGAGGATTTGAAAAGATCGTACGCCTTTGCCGTTAGTTCCGATAGCAATTTGGACGAAGAGATCTTGATCAGAAGAGATGATGGATACGTTCCGATCAAGAAAGCCATGATTGCGCGGGCCATTGAAACGGTTGTTGGCAAATGGATCCAGGCCCTTGATGAGTTGATCAAACATTTAGAATTCAATCCACCCATCAATGCCGGCGTTATCATGATCGGCGGAGGAGCGCTTCTTCCTGGATTGGCAGAACGGTTGGAAGAGGCCATCAATTTGAATGTCAAAATCGGTAAAGTCCCTAGCGTCGTCAAACGTTTGAATCATGCCGCTAAATATGCCTCGGTCGTTGGTCTGGCACAGATGGGAGTTCAACAGAACGCGGCGCGATTGATTTCGACGTTGGGCTCAACCAATAAGATGACGGATTTGATGGGCCGGATTAAAGAACTTTATCAGGAATATTTTTGACGCGGACGTCAACCATCTTGGTGCCGGCGGCGCAGCAGTTGAAAGCCAATGTCCTTAAGTAAGAGACGGATGCGGTTCATCCCATTGAACAGATAAAGCAGCCAAAAAGAATTGAGCAGAAGTAAAAGGGTGATCATTGAGGTGTTGAGCAGCTGCTGGCTCAGCAGCTGCTCCGTCAAATTTTGATTCGGAGTCTTTGCTAGATCAATCGAGTGAAACGTATTGAATAAAAAGACGAAAAAAATAATAACCAAAACAAATTCGAAGAAGATCATATAGAAATGTCTGAGGATCCATTTCGAAGCTTGATTGTCCCACTGCCGGATTTTATTGATGAAAGCCTGGTAAGGCATTTTTGCTCCTGTCGCTATATTTTAAATAGCTTTTTTGTCATCCGCAATCAATTTTCTAAGGTATTTCCATTCTGATGGAGCATCCTTCCTCCTTGAAAAGCCATTCGGTATTAGCGCGATTCGCCTTCATAGGTTTATTTTTGCTACTGGGGGTGCTTTTGTTTTGGCAAAGCCTTTTTTTTGATTTGACCCTGCTCGATGATCAAGTGTGGATTTTTGATAAGCACTGGCTTTTGAAAGATTTTACTAAGATGAAAGATATCTTTCTCAATCCAGATTTGGTTTCTGCGGTTTTTTATCGTCCAGTTTTAAGTCTTTCCTTTATGCTGGATGCCCAGCTATACGGACAAAATCTGTTGGGTTATCATCTGACGAATATTTTGATCCATGTCTTGAATAGTGGGCTGCTCTTTATTTTTTTTCTGCGACTTAATTTCACGAAAGAGCAAAGCCTTTGGGCGAGTCTGATTTTTTTAGCGCACCCGGCACTCACCCAGGCCGTGGTTTGGATCCCCGGGCGCACCGATTCCTTGTTGGCGATTTTTGTTCTTCTCTCATTGCTGTGCTGGCTGGACTTTTTGCAATCAAACCGTTGGGGAATGTTTTTACTGCAAAATCTTTTTTTTGTCTTGGCCCTTTTCACAAAAGAGACCGCGGTCGTTGTTCCTTTATTTTATGTTCTTTTACTTCTGGTCGTTGCCGTTCCGCGAGCTGCTTTGCAAAGACTCCATTTTTATTTCGGCGCTTGGGGGGTGCTTTTGATCAGTTGGCTGGTGATCCGGTCTTTGGTTCTTGGTCATGGGTTAGGCGTGCCGCTAGCGCAGGCGCTGCCAAAATCTCTGCTGAATTTGCCGTCGCTGATAACGTATCTTGGCAAGGTTTTTTTCCCTTTCAATTTGTCGCCGTTTCCGTTGTTGCAAGACCTTCATCCTTGGTATGGACTAGCTGCTTTTACCGTGCTCGTCGTGTTGTGGAAACGTTCGCCTCAAAAGCGGCGGCGGGTCATGATGTTGGGTTTGTTATGGTATTTGTTGTTTTTATTGCCGTCGTTATTTATTAGTTTTGTTGATCATGAATACCGTCTTTATCTTCCCATCATCGGGATCCTCCTGTTTTTATTCGAAACGGATTTGGTTAAGAAGATTTTGCAATTTGAAAATTTGAAATATTTGCTGATGAGCGTGAGTGTTGTTGGTTTGGCGGTCCTGACCTTTCAGTACAGCCAAAATTATCAGGGACCTTTTAGTTTTTGGAAGGACGCGGTTGAACACTCACCGCATTGCGCGTTGGCCCACAAAAATTTGGGTGTGGTTTATTATTTGAAAAGCGATTACCCGGCGGCGATTGATGAGTATCAAAAGGCCCTGCAGCTCAACGATCAGGAACCCATGGTCTATAATAATCTGGGATTGATTTATGCGGCGGCGAATCAGGTTGAACTGGCTGAACAGGCTTATCAAAATGAAATCAAATTGAACCCAGAATATGCCTCAGCGCATTTCAATCTTGGGTTGTTATATTTCCGAGAGAATAAGATTGAGCAGGCGATTGCTTCGCTGCAGAAGGCGGTAGCTATCGATCCCTATTTGTTTCAAGCGTATTATCAACTGGCTTCAATTTATCATCGCAATGGGCAGCCGGACCAAGCCAAGCAGTGTGTTGAGAAATTGGCTTTGTGGGGGCAGCCGATTCCCGAAGAATTGAAGATTTATCTTCTTGAACGAGGGGTGGAAGGAAAGGGTCAATGATGAAAAAAGAACAAAAGATTAGGATTGTGGCTATTTTGGGCAGTGTCCGTCGGGATAGTTTTACTCGCAAGGCGCTTGATATTGTCCTTGCGGAGCTTAAGAACAGCCATTCATTGGAGGTCGACATCCTTGATCCGGGCTGTTTGACCCTTGCTTTTCCAGGCGAAAGCGAAGGCCGGTCGGTGAAGGATATCAAGGCGAAAGTTGCTCAGGCGACCGGGATCATTTTAGCAACACCAGAATATCACGGCAGCTATAGCAGTGTGATCAAATTGATCATTGAAAATTTAGGTTACCCGTCGGTGTTGGCGGGAAAGCCGGTTGTCTTATTGGGTGTTGCTTCCGGACAGATTGGGGCGATTAAGGCCTTGGAACATTTACGCAGTGTATGCGCGCACATTGGCGCGGTGGTCTTACCTGACGTTGTATCGGTGGCGGGCGTTCATCAGCTCTTTGACGATCAAGGAAAGTGTCTCGATCCAAAGGTTGATAAAAGGCTCCGTTCCTTGGCGTCGGTTTTGCTGAATTATATCCTTAAGCACATATGTCCGCAAAAGGCCTTTGAAGAAATCGTAAGAGGCAAATAGGGGACAGCGATGGTTCCAGTCTCAAGTTCAAGTATCTTGCAACTTGCAACTTGAGACTTGTAGCTTGATCTCTGCAAAGAAGTCCCTACCCTAACCTCCTTAAAGTATCGTGAAAGCGCTTCCTCCCAAAACCCCCCACGCCTTTCATTCCTATCATCAGGTGTTATACTTTTAAAGGTATAACATATTACGGAATTTCAACCATTTACAAAGCATGGCAAAGCAAATCAAAAAATATCGAAGTATCAATCTGCTGATTATTTTCACTTTTTTTTTCAATCTGATCAGCCCCGGGAATGGTTTCGCGCAAATTCAACCGCTCAATCTTCCGCAGGCAGGCTCGATGGTCGGGCTAAGCCAGGCCTTTGCGCCGGCCTTGTTAAAGGGGGTGAAGGTTTTCCCTAATAACCCTTTTCGGTTTGATTTCATCGTAACACCTGGGGACCAAACGCTGTCTGATCAAGCCTTGAAGGAAGAATCGCAAAAGATGATCAAATATTTTTTAGCAACCCTGACGGTCCCGGAAAAGGACTTGTGGGTCAATTTGTCGCCCTATGAAGAAAATCGGATCATTCCCGAACAGTTTGGTCAGACCGAGATGGGGCGCGATCTTTTGGCCCAGGACTATCTGTTAAAGCAAATCACTGCCTCTTTGATCTACCCGGAAAAAGAGCTGGGTGCGCAGTTTTGGAAGGAAATTTATGAAAAGGCCTATCAGGAATATGGTACCACCAACGTCCCGATCAATACCTTCAATAAAGTCTGGATTGTTCCTGACAAGGCCCGGGTCTATGAAAATGGCGCGACCGCTTTTGTGATTGAAAGTCATTTGCAGGTGATGTTGGAAGAAGATTATCTCGCTCTGGATTCCAATCGAGGCAATAAAAATTTAGGGACGGAGTCATTGACTAACACGGATGTTGGTAGCGTCAGTACTTTTTCTTCAGACATCGTCAAGAAAATCGTTTTACCGACGATCGAAAAAGAAGTCAATGAAGGTCAGAATTTTGCCCAATTGCGCCAGATTTACAACGCCATGATCCTCGCGACCTGGTTCAAAAAGAAGTTGCGCGAAAGCATTCTCGACAGCATTTATGTGGATAAAAATAAGGTCGTCGGAGTTGATTCAGATGACAAGGACGGTCAACAGCAGATTTATGAGCAGTATATCGCGGCCTTCAAGCAGGGGGTTTATAACTACATCAAAGAAGATTATGATCCGTATCTTCAAGCCTCCATCCCGAGGAAATATTTTTCCGGAGGATTTAAAGGAACAGAGGTTAGTGGTGTCACCACCATTGATGTCTCATCAGAAGCTCAGAATTTAACCTCCGCGCAATTAGAAAACCAAAAAGTTTATAATGCCTCCGCGGTTGTCACCCCGGTAACCTATTATAACCGGATGATTCGTTTGTTGAACACCGTTGCCAAGGGGAAAAAACTTCCTGAAAACGCCAGTGAAGACCAGATTTTGAATCATATCGTTGGGCTTCTTGACCAGAATGGGTTTTTGCCAACAGCTTCTCCGTCGATTGAGCAGCAGGTGGCAGCAGGCGAGACCTTGGATTATGAGGGGCAGCAAGTTATCAATCAAAAGGACTTAAACTACAAAGTCAAGGTCATCCGCATTGATCGCGGGGCGAAAGAAACAGAATTAGGAAAAGTTTTTGATAAATGGGTGATCAACCATATGAGCAGTAAAACCGGAGCCAAGGCCGGGATCAAGGCGATCAACTATTTCGATAAGGTCCGGGGAGAGTGGATTGTCCTCGGTTTCAGCGACGATATGACCGAGGCGGTCGAACAGCACGAGCTGAGTGAAATCAATGGGCGGGTCAAAATCAAACGGGCCAGAGAGCAGTTAGGACTGCTGGAACAACCGGCAGAATGGGTCACGGCGGATCAACGAACGGGGACCGGGGCATATACCGAGCAGGACCGGGAGCAACTGCTTGATTCCAACGCGGGTCGTCAAGATAAAGTCAGCACCATCGGTACCGCAGTGGAATCTCAAAATCCTGATGAAGATCGAATGATAGAGGGCATTGCCGAGGCACTCATGAAGGATGGGTATAGCGCTGGTGATTTCGACGACTTTGATGCAGTCGTTGCTAAAATGAGTAGTTATATGGATGCGCTAGAGGCTCATCCTTATTTTGGTACGGTGGACAATGCTTTAATGCTCAATTTCATGAAAACACCTGAGTTGCAGCGTTCTTATTTGCTTGGTGAACATGCGACCGAAAATTTTTTGCGAGTTAAAAATCGCGTGAAAGCGAAATTACAAGAGAGATATCCTCAACAAGTTTCTGCGGATCATTTGGTGCAATATTTGCGTGAAATGCAAAGTGATTCTAAAGAAAACGACGCAACTTTTAAATTGTTAGGGGCGCTTTTAAAAAATGATTATGACGCAGCCTTAAATTATTTCAAACAAGAGAAAGTTTTAAGTCTCGTGGAAAAGGCTGAAATCATGAGCGAATTGCGGAAAAAGGATTGGTTATCATTGGGGTGGGCAAACCGTCTTATTTATGACTCCGACTTTTTTCCTCAAGACGCAAGATTTTATCACCGTGTCTATCAGAATTTATCCAATCTGATTGGCATTCAAAGATCGATGGACAATGCTGCTGTGGTTAATTCAGCTCCCAAAGTAGGAGCAACAGCAAGGTATATGAAAACAAAAGCGGGCAAGCCGGTTGTTTTGGCTCCGACGAACAATAGGCGGGGAGAATCGCAAACTCCGGCACCGGTTGAATTTGTTTTGTTGCCCGGTAGGGTCCAGTGGATCCAGCCCGAGGGTGGAAAATTTTGGTACAGTATTCGGGTTGTGAACAACCAGGTCCGGGTCCTGCAGCATGACATCAAGAATGGTCCGCCCTCAAACGAATCGAAAGTTTACAAAATAAGTTTAGGAGAGCTCCATGCTTTTGGAAAAAATAAGCAGATCGATGAACTTTATTTCCCGAATGATCCCAACCTTCAATCGGAACATTGTTATATCGTCGTAGACCCTATTCCAGGGACAGAGAATTATCGAGTTAAGACAGGGACTTATACAGATAGATCCATCACCGTGGAATGGGAAAGGATGGTCAAAACTAAAGATCAAGTCTTAGACGATAGAAATATGAAAACGAGGGAAGAGAAGGTCTTGGATACGGGAATGCAAGAGTTGATTGATGATGTTTGGATCCAAGCCGGAACAGGTTGGTATCGGCTTTGGGTTGCGGGTGATCGTGCCTACCTACAGGCGTTTCCAGATAAAACAATTGACACAGCACTAGCTGGGGATGTGAGGGCATTTAGCGTAGGTAAGGAATTTATCGTTGGTAGGGGTGCTGGGGCAGAGCTATTATTCGCGAATGACGATAAGCTTTCGGGAAGGAATTTTTCAGTTCAAGTTTTGGGCAGTGAACAGCAAGGGTATCGGTTTCAGATTCAAGATTTGAAATCGAAAAATGGCATCGGTGTTGCGTGGAAAAGCGCGTTTACGCTTTCGGACAAAAAAATTCAAAGCTTGGCGATAAATCAAAGAAGCCGGTTCCATCAATCCGTTGAAAAGGTTTTGATAACCGAGGCGATGCATAGTGAGTATACGCCCACGATGCTGGAAGGTCGAATTGATGATGAGGGCAAGATTGATTTTGAACCCACTCATAACGATTCGGTCGGGGATTCGTATCCTTTTAAAATCATCGCAACGCGCTGCGGAAGAATTTTTGATCCCGATTCTGGAAACCAAAGATATGTTTTACAAAATAATAAAATGCTCAAGGCAATGCCAGAATATTTGCAACGCGCGGTTAAGTTCCTGGTCGCTGATGCCAATCAGGATTATTTGGATGAAAAAAAGCGAATCAAAGAAAGCGCGCAATTGACCGATGATCAAAAGCGATTGATTTTAGCCGTCATTCTAACGCAACAAAAGCAATTGCCGCAAGCGGTCAAGATTTTACGTGGGAAAGGTCAGCAAGAGCTTACGGCCAGTCAGCTTATAACATTTGATATGATTCGAAGGGAAAATAAATTCAGTGTGAACGTGCAAAAATTAGCAGCAGCATTACGTGAGGGGTTGATTGCGAAGATTTTGGGGAAATTTGAAAGAGAACCAGAGGTATGTACTCGCTATTTCGCGAGAGGGATGAATTCGGTCCGTGATCAAATGGATGATGAAGAAGCGATGTTCGCTATGAAAAAAATTTTGGAATCGTCAGAGGTTGTCATGGAGTATTTTCGCCAGACGGTGGCGAGTGACTTGGAAAGGATTGAGGCAACGAGGGATGATATCGCGGAGTTGCTGGAAGCCATCGATCTGCATGAACTGGATGAACTGGAACCAGAAAGCCATGTCGGCAGGATTTATTCGCGGTTGGTTTTATTGAGAGAAAGTTCTCGATTTACTAAATTGCCTATTAAGGAATGGAGTGAATTGAAACCCGTCTTGGCCGAGATTGGCAAAGGGTTTCCTGTTCGAACACCGAAACCAGGTGTTGATGAAGATCTCACAGATTTTCAACAGCAAACGATTGCTGCCATTGTCGAAGGCCATAAAGAATCCAAGTCGGATATCCCTCTCGTACCTGTTCCTGAAGCATTCGAGGATGAAATCGAGGGGACCGCTGGAACAGAAGGAACCATGGCGATCAATGAGATCACGAAAGCGGATATCGATCGAGATCGAATCAAGAAAACGATAAAAAAGCGCAGCCCCGGCAACGTTTTAAAGATTGTTGTCCAAAATGATGAAAAAGAAAGAAATCGTTTCAAGTTAGATGTCGATTTTCCTTTGGCTAAGATTTTTCAATCTGATCCAGACCGCTACCGGAATATTCTCAATCTCATTGCTTTGGCCTTGGATATCGTTCTTACAACAAACCCGTCAGATCGGGCTGACTTTTTTGCTCAGGCGAATCGTTTAGCACCGGTCCTAACGGCGAATGGGTATCACAAATTTACTCAAGTGCCAGTCCGCAGCATATTAATGACTAACGCGGAACGAAGGCATGAATTAGTGCTACTAAAATTACAGTTAAAGGAAAATTTTGGTCAAGAGGAAATACTAAAGCTTGAAAGGAGAATAGAACGGTTGAACACAATAATGGCGATCGAAGTTAATGATGAGATGAAAAAATATTTTTTAGGGAAAGATAAAGATGGGATTCTAAAACTGGCTGAGTATATTGATCAGGATTTTATCCGTGATGTTGACAAAGAACTCGGTGTAAAAACTGAGGGTGATCAGGCCGATATTCTTGCTTTGATCACGCATTACCTCGTTTTGGTTTATCAATTTGAGAAGGCAGAGAAGGTGGTGGATCTCAAATACGTCATTTCGGAATTGATCTACAAATATCGGAGCTATAAATTTTCCAAGGCGGTTGAATTGGGGCGGGTCAAGAGACTTCTGATCAAGAAAAACAAAAAAGCTCAATGGCGCAGGGATGAAGATCGCGTCATCGGCGAAGTGAACAGCGGGGATTACTCATTCAAGGTGATCAACGCGAAGGATGCTCCCACAAAAGAGGCATTTGCCAGATATGTCAGGCAGAACCGTCAAAATACAACCGAAGGTAAACCCAATTTGTTTCTGTTCCATCAAGCGTTTTTTATGCACGACCGTATTTATGTTTTGGCTTCGCGTGATAATCGGATGGAACTTTATTACAGCAGTGATACTTATTCGACCGTTACCGGTCAATACAAATGGAAAAGGCAGGAGGCGGTCATGGCCCTCTTTGACCCGGAAACCGGTGAGATTCAAAGATCTTGGTATGCCAAGCCTCGTTCTGAAAGCGCTCATGATTTGTCAGAAAGTGCTTCCGCCCAAATCAATCAGTTGATTGAATCCAAGGCATTTGCGGTAACAAACGGTGAAAGTCGGCAGACCGCGCAAGAAATTGTCAATTGGCATTTGGATTTAGGACTTTATTTTGATCCCACGGGAAAAGTGATGGTCAGAGATCCAGAGACTGGAAAGCCGGTTATGGCAGAAGATAATGCTGTTCAGATTGATTTTGCTCGATACCCTGGGTGGGCTGGCAAGGCTTTCGATTTTGGGTTTGGCGGGGTCTGGGACATTGCTAAAAATCAAGTTAAGAAAGAAAACGGAGACAGCAATGATCTTGATTTATTAGACCAAAATTTGGTATTAGCTCCGGGGATGAAGGATTCCTTTTTTCTAGGTAATACAAATAATCCACAGGTGTCGGCGATTACCATTGCTCCGCAAAATGCTTCATCGGAGGTTGGTGGTATCGACTTGAATCCGGAAAATTTGGAGCTGATGATTCAAAATGAAGGGCCAGCAATCAAGTTTGATTTTGATCCGGAGCAGATTAAAAATTTACAATTTGATGGCTTTCTGCCGATCATCATGGAGATCAAGCCTGTGACCAATTTACCAGCTCTGATCGGGAAAACGGTTCCACCGAACGAAGAGCAATTGAGCTATCATCAAGAAACAAAAAGAGTTAAGTCTTTACAAGAATTTTAGGAAATATTTTTTTGTCACTTGATTTTTACCGGCAAAATATTTTATATTTAAAATGTTCTTTAACAATTCGCGGGTCTGACGAAAAGGCAAACCACTGGTAACAGTGGGGCGCAAAGTCAAGGGTCCTTTAAGAGAGGATAGCCTGATTACCGAATCAAGTGTTTTGAATTAAGCCTATTCTCTTTGGGGAATAGGTTTTTTTATTGAACAGGCGTTTAATATTAAGGAAAGGAACAAACAATGAAAATGAGAATCATGGCTTTGATTGGAATTTTTTGCTTAGCGCTTTCGGGTGTGGTTTTCGCCCAGCAAGGGCCGCGGCCGGGTGGTGGTCCGGGAGCTGGAGGTCCAGGTGGACATGGCGGTCCGGGACAGGGTATGAACGCTGGACATCAAGGTGGTCAAGGCGGAGCAGGTGGACCTGGTGGTTCTGGCGGTCCAGGAGGCCAAAGAGGAGATCCTGGTATGAATAACGATCGGCCCAACGGATCGGGAATGCAAGGCCAGGGTGGATCTCAGGGCAATCGTATGGGTGGAGAACAAAATCGTCCGCAATCGGGTGCGCAGCAAGGTGAACAAGGCAATTCTCAGGTTGGTCCACGAACAGATAATGACCGTCAAGGTTCGCAGCAACCAATGAATCAACCTGATCAGATGGGGCAACGTGATAATGGCCCTATGGGTGATCAGCAAGAAGGTTCTCGTCCCAATGCTTCAATGGGCGAAATGAATAGACCACTGATAAGCGGGCCTAACCAAAAACCGCCGTTAGCTAATTCGGAACGCGCAGAGGCTTATAAAGAACAATTTCAGCAACAGCGAGAAGAAATGAAGGCGCAACATGAACAGCTGCAGGAAATGAAAGAGCAGCATCAAGAGAAAATGCAAGCGGTTCGTGAAGAGCAACAGGAGTATCGAGAGCAGATGGATGCTGAGCATGAACAGCTGCAGGAAATGAAAGAGCAGCATCAAGAGAAAATGCAAGCGTCTCATGAAGAGCAGCAAGATCGTCGAGAACAAATGAAAAGCGAGTATGAGAAAATGCGAGGGATAAAAGTACAACATGAAGCACCGAAGGGAGCGATGCAAGAGCATAGTCAAGAAGAACAAGGTCAAATGCGGAATATGCAGTCCGACCAATCTCCCCAAATGGAAGGGCAAGGAGCCGGCCATCAAGAGTTAAATGGCAATCGGCCTGTCGGTCCTGTCATGCCGAAGCCTGGGGTATTATCAAGTCAGGGTACGCAAAGACCTGGTCTGGGCGGCGCGGGTCTGAATAACGCCAATCATGTTGGTGGTCAGCCGGGCGGCCTTGGCAGTGATGGTCCGCGACCCAATTAACATCACGGCGAAGTGACAAAGTAACAAGTCCCAGGTACCAAGTCGCAAGTTACAAATGACTTGCGACCTGCGATATGAGATGAGACATGAGACTTGAGTTAAGTATTGAATTTTATCCTTGCTGTTAAACCACGATACCTCTGATCTTCAGTTTTTACTCGAGCGAATTCCTCGCAGCTAGCTGCGAGGAATTCTTCCAGCCGACTTCTAGGATAAATTTTTTGGACATAGCAAATCCGTTTGCTATGTGAGAGTAAAAATTTTTATAATACATTCGACGAGAAAAAGGATTTACGACTTTTACCAGCAACATCTTTTATCCCTGATACCCGGGATTTTTGGCCTGTCCCACAAAAAATTTAAAAAAAACTTGCAATTGAAACGAAAAATGCTTAGGATAAAAAATGTTTGCGAGATGTTATAAAATTTGAATCTCAACAATCTTTGAGAATGACTTGTAAAAACAAAAAAAGTAAAAAAGTTTTCCTTCAGCCTTTCGTCAATATTTTTATTTTCCTTTCCTTATTTGCCCTGCCTTCCTCTATATATGCTCAGAGTTATTTTAAAGACGTTAAAGATTTGGATGTTGAGAAACATCCTTTTTTATTGGATGAATCAAATTGGAAATTTCATTCCGGAGCGCACCTGCGTACGTCTTATAATTTAGTGAACAATACGGTTGATCTTGATTTAGCGAATAACAATGATAAGACCAGTTATCTTGGGTTAGCTTATGACTTTACTTTTGATCTCCGCCATCTTTCCGGCCTTGAGTTTTATTCTTTTGTAGAAAGAAGGGGGCGCGCCGATTATGATGCCCCGCTTTATGGGAGCCGTGGCATCAACTCTTTATTTGGACGGTATCATTGGTACCAAAACTCAGATTTATATCCTCGATTAAGAGAAACCTGGCTGGAAGTTCCGGTGAATTCAACGAAAGATGTCAATTTCAAATTTGGTCTGTATCCTTACGGACGCGATCTTGGTCATAACATTGCCTTGGGTGGAAAATATGAAAATTATGGGCTAACCCTTTCTGGAGTTAATGAATCACTCGATTGGAATGTCCACTGGGAAAAAGAAGATCTGAATAATCGTATTCATTTAGGAAAAGTCATTGATCATGAGAAGGTCAATGATTGGAATGACACCAATGCTTACTTTTATACGGCGGATACGACATTCAAATTGGGTAAACAACGGTTACAACTTTATACCGGCTGGCTGAGGGATCGAACACCAGAAGGTGCGCGTGCAAGTCGATTCAGCACCCGTGTGAAAAACGAAGATCTTGTGACACCAGGGGCTTATTTAAAACTGAATTTTGACCGTCTGAATCTTGGGTTTGAAGGGGACCAAAATTTGGGAAAGGCGAAGGCCATCAACACGGCACAAAATGATATCGAACATAAAGGTTATCTTTTGGTTGCGGATGCCAGTTATGATTTGGGGGCGTTCAAACCGAAGACGAAATTTTTTATGGCCTCCGGTAACCGATTCAACGCGCAGAATTATAATGAACTTACCCTCACCAGTAATGAAAATGAGGCCTTCAGTGTTTTTTCCCCATTAAACACCAATTTAACCGATACGCATTATCAGAAACAGTTTGGTCCTTATGTGGCAATGGCAGGCGGATACGCGGTCAATTTTGGCGTCGCTCGTCCCGGGACCTTTGGTGACCCTTTCATGTTTGAAAATTTGATTGCTTCGACCGTTGGATTTGATTATACCCCACTTGAAAAATGGTATATCGGCGTGGATTATTGGTATTTGCGTTCAAAAGAACCGGGATGGGGTCTGGATGGCAATGGGAATTTAAAAACTTTTTCAAAAGACTTGGGCCAGGAATTGGATGTCTTTGCTAGTTATCAAATCACCAAAGCCATAAAGTTTAGTATTTTGTCAGGATATTTTTTCCCGGGAGATTATTATAAGGAAACCCGCGCCGATACTGCCGCCAATAACATATTCGCGCCTACTCCTCGACGGGATGGCGAGGCCGATGGCGCCTATCAAGTGGAATTTGGTTTGGATATCGAGTTTTAAAGAAGGAACGGCTTACGATGAAAATTTCCTCATACCCATGTTTGCAATTCATCACCCTGCTGCTGGCTGGAGGAATGATGACCGGCTGTGCTGCCACCGTTAAAAAAGTGCCGAAACTGGTCAAAGAGGAGGTTGTGGGAATCGCGAAGCTACCGGTTGATGTTGCGAAGTCTATGACGAATGTCAAGCAGGTACCGGAACTTTTTAAGTCACTTTATGAAATAGGAACAAAGCCCGTTGAAATGGCGATGACCGTTGTTAATGTAGGAGAAGAACCCATTTTTACTTCCACCGGAGATCGTCGAGGCAAAGGTTATGCCTCAGAAGGGTCGTATTATTTATCGGTTAACAATCACGAGAAAGCCATTGAATATTTTGAGAAAGCAGTGAGACAGAATCCCTTGAGTTCAGAGGCCTTGACTTTGCTAGGGTGGGCCTATTTTGGTAAAGGTGATTATGAGAGTGCCAGCAAAACGTTTGGCGATTTGGTTTTAGTGGATCCTAAGGTCGTTGATGCTTATACCGGGAGAGGTTGGGCAAATTTTAAAAAATCAGATTGGGCCCAAGCCATTAACTATTTTGAACAAGCGTTGAGTATAGATTCTAATTCTTCTGATGCCTATGCAGGTCTGGGTTGGTGTTATTTTCGAAAGGGAGAAGTTGAGATTGCCGAAAAATATCTCCAGCGGGCCTTAGTTAAAGGGATGCGATATCAAAGGGGCGTGCATGTTAAAACTGAGCCGGAAGCTCATCGGGCATTAGGTTATCTTAATTTTAGCCGTCAGGATTTTGGAAAGGCCTTAAAAGAGTTTCGAATGGCCACTCGGCTGAAGCCGCAATGGAATGACGCCCGAATCAAATGGGCAGATTGCTTGTTTTCTTTAAAGCGATATCAAGAAGCCATAGGGATTTATAAACAGGCTTTGAAGTATGAAAGAAATGCTGAAATTTACGATAAGATCGGTTGGTCGTATCTTTACTGGGATAATGATAAGACCGCCAAAGGAAAAAATAAAACGAGTCGTAGACGTATGAAAGCTGCTCGAGTGATGTTCAATAAAGCCTTAGCTCTTACTCCTTCGTATAAGAGTTCTCTCACCGGACTTGAGCAAGTCGATCAAAAGACCAATTCTTTATAAGAACAAAAACTTCCCGTACGATCATTGTTGTCAAGGATAACTATTTTGAGCAGTTATTTAACAGATTTAGATTAACATAGGAGGAGAGTATGCGTTTAAAAAAATTAATGAGCTGTAAAACGATGTTATGTTTTGTCGTTGTGACGATCTTTGTTTTGATCAATGTTTTCATCAATGTTCAAAAGGCCGTGGCTGAGGAAAACAATAAAAAGGAAGAGCCCACCGTTTCCCAAGAGGCTTGGGATCTTTATTATGATAAACAATATGATCAAGCGATTGGGGTATTTCAGAAAGAAGTTCAGGAGCACACGGATTGGTGTGATCCCTATGATGGGTTAGGATGGAATTATTTACAAAAAGGCGAATTTGTTACTGCGGAAGAGAATTTTAAAAAATGTCTACAAATTTATCCATATTTCCCCGGTTCCCTGAACGGGATGGCAGAAGTGAGTGCTTGGCGTTATCGCCCTTTTAATCGTGCTTGGCAATATTATTATGCCGGGAATTATAGCAAGGCGATTACTATCTTTGAAGCCATTGTTGCTGATACCAGTGGACGTTTACCGAATATAGAATTGTGGAGGGTTCACACTGGATTGGCATGGTCGTATCATTTCAACAAGCAATACCAGGAAGCCATTCATAATTTTGAGCAAGTGTTGAGTCTGCAAAAGGATAGTTTTGATGCCATCAAAGGAATAGGTTTTTCGTATTTTGAGATGAATGATTTTGATCAGGCCTTGGTTTTTTTGCAGAAAGCGCTTGATGTTCAAGCTTATCAACCGGATGTGCAAAGCAAGATCGGGTGGATTTATAATCGCAAATCTGATTTTGAGAGGGCAAAAGCAGAGTTTGAGAAGGCCCGACAATTGAACCCCTATTTGGTTGAACCTTATAAAGGTTTGGCCTGGACGTATTTTGATTTGAAGGATTTCCCGAAGGCAAAGGAGTATTTTACGACGGCCATCAACATTTATCCTTTTGTCGCCGATGAACAATTTAAGAATGTTCTCAAAATTCAGACGGATTGGCAAGATCTCTATAATGTGGTTGGATGGAGTTATTATCAACAAGGGTATTTTCAACTCGCGGCCCAAGAATTTGATGAGGCTTCTAAAGTTTTAGGAAAGAATGGCGAAACCTTAAGGGGTTTGGGTTATGCCGCTTATAAATTGGGTCAATTTGAAGATGCTGCAAAATATTTTAAGCAATCGTTAAAGGAGAATCCGACTTTACCGGCGGTGAGCGAATATGTCCAAATCCCCGGGACCATTGCCAGCTATTTAGTGCAAAGCGATGCCCAGTCAAGCCTGGCGTGGGCGGATTATAAACTGGGACAATACAGTGAAGCAGCACAAGAGTTTAAAAAGGCGGTTACGAATCAGCCTAATTGGATTGATCCGCATGATGGATTGGCATGGTCGTATTATATGTTGAAAAAGGTTGATGATGCGGAATCAGAATTTAAAGCCGTGCTCGCTCTCAATCCAAGCTATGCGGATGCCTTAAATGGTTTGCTGGCCGTTGATCAAGCCAAATATGGGCGGACCGATTTGGGCTGGAGTTATTATTATCAAGGAGATTATTTTTCGGCCTTGAAGCAATTTAAATATGACCTGCAAAATGCTGGTAAAAATATTCCGCAAGATAAGGCCTTGGCCATGCGGGGAGGGATCGGTTGGTGTTACTATCGTTTAGGGGAAGAGGATAGTGCGGAGAAAGAATTCCGAGAATTATTGGCGGAATATCCTAAAAATCTCGATGCCCTGAGTGGTTTAGGCAATATTTTATTTCAAAGGAAAGATTATGTCGGCGCTAAAGAATATTTAGAGAAAGCCGTGGCAGAAAGCCCAAAAAATTATTCCGCCTTGACCGCTTTAGCTTGGAGTTCTTATAAGATCAAAGATTACGCTAAGGCCGCGGAAAGCTTTCAAATGGCCATTGATATCAACCCCTATTGGGTCGATCCTTATTATGGTTTGGGGTTAAGTCAGTATCAAGTTAAAAACTTGGATCCTGCTAAAGAAGCCTTTGCGAAAGCCATCGACATTTATCCGGATTATGTAATGACGGAGGATTTTCAAAAGATCCTTGCCGCAGAAAAGGGCTGGTTTGATCTTTATAGCCGGTTAGGATGGAGTTATTATTATCAGGGCATTTATAAGAAGGCTTCCGAATCATTTGCAAAAGTATTAGCGAAGGAGCCAACCTCGGAAAGCGCTTCTTTAGGTTTAGGAGCGATCTATTTTATCCAGGGTGATTATAAGGGGGCGATTGATCGACTGGAACCGCTCTTATCGAAGAAACCGGAGAAGGAAGACGGATGGTTGAAATGGAGTGTGGTATTGAATAATTTAGGCTGGAGTTACTTTTACACTAAAAATTATGATAAGGCAGCCGGATATTTTAATCAACTTCTCGAGCTGCATAAAGAGCAGGATATTTATGCCGATCCTTATACCGCGTTGGGTTGGTGTGATTTGAAGAAGGGCGATAAAAGTGCGGCAAAGCAAAGATTTATGAAAGCCTTGGAAATTGTTCCAGGACATTTGGGAGCCTTAAACGGTTTGGGGGAATTGAATAGAGGGGCATAAGGTACGATGAAATTGTATATCAAAAGGAAAGGAAAGATCGAGGATATCGATCAAATCCTGGAACGTTTCCGCAATCGAAATAATAAGAAGGATTGCCAATTTAAGGATTTAGGAAATTATGTGATTTCGATCCCGGAGCACGTGAGTACGGAAATCTCGGAAGATGGTCATGGGTTTTTATTTGACGCTAAATCAGGCCGGGTCTATGCTTTAAATACGACCGCTTCTTTTATTATCGCCAGGATCAAAGAGGGGCTTTCGCTGGAGGACTTAGCAAAACAACTCACTCAAGAATATGAGGTCAGTGAAGGAATTTTAGTTTCCGATATCCATGATCTGCTTTATCAACTGCGCGAGTTAGAAATTGGAATTAAGCAATGATTGACTGCAATGTGGCCTTCACCGGCGTAGACTCGACGGAGAATCCTTATCCGGGTTTGAGCGTGCTGCGGGCCATTAAGGAATCCGGCGAGTTTCTAGGAAAAATCATTGTCTTTACTTATGATAGCGTAACGACCGGTCTTTACAAATATGATCTGATCGATGAAGTTTATCAGATCCCCTTCCCTTCCGAACCGGAGAATTATCTATTTCCCAGGATCGAGGATATCCATCGCCAAACCAAAATCGATGTTTTGATCCCGTGTTTAGATTCGGAGATTGCCACCTATGCCCGTTTGGCAGATAAATTGAGGAATATCGGGATCAAGACTTTTGTTCCGCCGGAAGCGGCAGTTAAGGCCCGATCGAAAGCGTTTTTAAGGGAATTTTGTGAAAAAAATCAATTTGATCATCCGAAGAGTTATGTGATCAACGATCCCCAGGAAATTGATCAACATTCGGTTGAGCTGCATTATCCATTATTGATCAAAGGCTCGATCATTGACGCACAGAAGGTTTATTACCGAGATGAGGCGCAGGTTTTTTTTCATCGTTTTTCCTATCAATGGGGATTGCCGCTCATTGTTCAGGAATGTGTTGATGGAGACGAATATGATATCGCGTTGGTTGCCGACCAGAACAGTGATATCGTGGCCAAAGTGGTGATGAAAAAAATTGGGATCACAAATTCTGGTAAAGCTTTTGCCGGCGTGACCGTTGATGGCGAAGAGTTTCATGAATTGGCCAGCAAGGTCGTTAAGGCGTTGCAATGGCAAGGCCCCATGGAACTCGAAATCATCAAGAATCCGTATTTCAATAAGAAATTTATCATTGAGATCAATGCCCGGTTACCCGCTTGGATATACACCACGATGTCAAGCAATTTGAATTTGCCGCTGCTCACGCTCAAACTGGCGTTAGGCGAACGCGTAGAGCCGCAACTGGAGTATAAGAAGGGTGTTATGTTCAGCCGTGTTTTTGAGGACATCTTTTGTGATTTTAATCATTTGGTTCAACTGAATCTTCAGGGATCGCTCAATTGGCGCAGTATCCAGTTATCGAGTAACGAACAGACACCTTTATAACAACGTCGATATGGCACGGTATCATATTTATGTCACCGGCTTAAATGCCGGAGCCGATCCAGCTCCCGGAATAGGGGTTATTCGCTGTCTTCGCAACGAAGCCGATTTCGAAGTCAAAATCATTGCGCTGGTATATGAATTATTGGACAGCATTGCCTATTTGGATAAACTTGTGGATGCGGTTTATGTTGTTCCTTATCCGCAGGAAGAGGAAGATCGTTACCTATCACGGATGAAAGAAATTGTTGATACGTCCAAGAACAATTTTCTTATCCCGAATCTGGAATTTGAAATCCCATCGATGATCAAACTCGAGCCGGATCTGCGGGACCTTGGTGTAAAAATGCTCATTCCCAGCGAAGCGAGTTTAAGAAAAGCACGGACCGAAAGTATTCCTTATTGGGCCGTTAACATCGAAGTCGGTGTTCCTTATACGATGCCTTTGTGGGATCAAGCTCAATTAGCCAGTTTGGCACTGAATTTCTATTCGCCTTTTTACGTTAAATGTCCCAGTGGCGAACAGCAGTTAGTTTATTCTACGCAAGAAGCAGGTGTTTTTAGCAACCGATTTTTTGAGAGTTGGGGAAGTCCCTTGGTCTTACAGCAGTATATCAGTGGTGATGAGTATTCCATCGCCGCTCTGACAAATCGTCGGCATCAGGTTGTTGCTTGTGCCGGCATGAAAAAAATTGTCAAATCGAGAAACGGGTCAACGTGGATTGGCATGACCACGCAAGATGAGATCTTGGATGATATGGCGAGGAAGGTGTTAAAAGAAATCCAATGGTGTGGCCCGGCCGAATTGGAATTTGTGAAGAGCCATACTACGAACCAATATGTTTTGACGGATATCCGGCCGCGTTTTCCGAATTGGATTCAGTTGGCTGCCAAGGCCGGTTGTAATATGCCCAAGGCGGCTATTATGATTGCCTCTGGGAAAAAAGGTGATTTTGAATTGCCCTTCAAACCAGGGATTTTATTTGCAAGAAGTTCGCTGGATATGACGTGTGAGATCAGTCGTTTAGGTCAGTTAGCAACAACAAAGGAACTCATCTTTCATGATTCATAGAAATCATGATTCCAAAAGTCAAACTGTGACGCCCGGCGTTCGCCGAGGCACCTACGAAAAACCGCTGATCACGATTCATTCGCTGGCAGCAACGAACAAATATCGTGGTCGAACATTAAGCGCGACTCCCTGTCAGCAGATCGACGGTGTGGATGTCTCCACACTCGTTGCCAAATATGGTTCTCCTTTGTATGTTGTTTCGGAGAAAGATCTTCGGCAGCGATATCGGGATTTTATCAAGAATTTACGCAAAATTTATTCCGATACCTATATTGCCTATTCTTACAAGACCAACTATCTTTCTGGTATTTGTACGATTTTGCATCAAGAAGGGGCCTGGGCAGAAGTCGTTTCGGGTTTGGAATATGAAATGGCCGAAGACTTAGGTATGCCATCGACAAAAATTGTTTTCAATGGTGTCCATAAAACAAGTGCCGATCTGATGCGAGCCATAAAAGGAAAGTCGATCATAAATATTGATTCTTTTGATGAGATTCAGCAAATTGAAAATCTTTGGCCGTCTAAGAAGGATCCCGCGAAGGTAGGGATTCGGGTCAATGTTGATGTGACTTATCCGGCTTGGAGTAAGTTTGGTTTTAATCTCGAGGCCGGACAGGCCTTTGAAGCAGCGCGTCGGGTTGTCTCGTCGGGAAGTCTGCAGTTGAACGGCTTACATTGTCATATCGGGACTTACATCTCTGACCACGGGGCGTATTATCAGGCGGTTAATAAGTTGATTGATTTTGCTTTAAAATTGGAGCGGGAATTCGACGTGCAGATTGAGTATCTTGATATGGGGGGAGGCTATGCCTCCTGCAATACTCTCCATTCGCAGTTTTTAACCGGTTCCGCGATCATTCCGACCTTAGAGCAGTATGCGGAAGCCCTCTGTTATCCGTTGCGCAATCGGGTTCAGGAGTTTAAGAGCAAACCCCGTTTGATCCTCGAGCCGGGACGTTCCCTGGTAGATGAGGCAGTGTCGATGATAACAACGGTTGTGGCGACCAAACGATTCGCTGATGGAACAAAGGCGATTATCATTGATGCGGGTGTTAATATTTTGGTTACGGCTTATTGGTATAAACATGAATTTATGACTGTCCAGGACATGGGCCCCCATTTGGATAATGTGAATGTGTATGGCCCCTTGTGCATGCAAATCGATGTGATTCGTTTAGGCGTGCGCTTACCACAGTTGCAGAAGGGCAGTCAGCTTATCATTAAGAATGTCGGCGCTTATAATATGAGCCAATCAATGCAGTTCATTTATGCGCGTCCCGCGGTTGTCATTGTTCATCATGGTGAGGCGGAATATTTGCGAATGCCGGAAGTCATGTCCGACTTTCGTCGTCTAGATGTGTTACCCGACCGTTTGAAACTGCAAAAATGAAATCGTCCACGCATGGATTATCTTACCGAATGGAGAGAATTTCTTCCCCGTGATAAATTCCTTCCACATTTACAGGTCCTTTTAAAGGGATATGGGCAAGTCCTGATTTGCCCTAATCAACTCACCGGTTTTCTTTTATCCGTCGCCATTTTTGTTATTTCGAGGGAGGTATGGTTTCTGACGGTCTTAGGGGTTATGGCGTCGACGGCCACAGCCATTCATCTGAAAGTGCGGCCCTTTCATATCAACTCGGGGGTTTACGGATTCAATGGTGTTGTCCTTGGGGTGGCCTGGGCTTGGTTTTTCAATTTGAATTTTATCTCGCTTCTGCTTTTCATTTTTGCGGCGGCGCTTTCTTCAGTGATGATGAAGGCGATGAGTGATTTCAATGCCCGAACAATTGCCAACCTCCCGGTCTTTAGTATTCCTTCGCTACTTCTCCTATTGTTGCTGAGCAGTCTTTCAAACCATTTTTTTCCGTCGAGCAGTTGGCGCGGCCCCGATGAGCGTATGATCGAATATTTTCGGAATTTCAATGCGAGTATCATCACGTTATCCAATAAGCAATGGACGTGGGAGACCATAAAAATATTCTTGCAAGCCTTTTCTAATCATATGATGGCTTTTTTCATTATTATGATTGCCGTTTTTTACCATTCCTCGCTATCATTTTTCGTGGTCAGCGTGGCAACCTTGATCAATATCATATTGATTTTTTTCCTGGGGGGAGTACACGAATTTGGAATGCTGGAATTGTACATTTATAATTCGATTCCCACTGTCTTGGCCTTGGGGGGGATTTTTATTGTGATTAACAAACATGTTTGTGTCTTGACCTTCTTGGGGTGTCTCGGCGCTGTTCTTCTGACCTATCTGGGAATCCATTATCTTCCTTTCCCAACTTTTGTTATTCCTTTCAATGCCGTGACTATTTTTATCATTTGGTTAGTTAAGTCGAATCGATTAAAGCGAAAAGATGGATTTTATGCCGTTCCCATGGAATTGGTCTATTCTCCGGAATTTGGTCTGGAGTGGTACCGCGGAGAAGTTTTTGCTGATCATTATTGGCGAGACCTTGAAAAACTGATTGGACAAGGCTGATGTTTTCAACGCGAAAGAAAAAGGAAAAAATTGAACGTGCCGCGTCGTTGATTTTAGGTTCACAGAAGATCGTCGGCTTTACTGGTGCGGGGGCATGCACGGATTCGGGTGTACCTGATTTTCGAGGGATCGGACACAGTTATTGGACCAAATATGATCCTAAGGACTTTCTTTATCAGCAATTCATTGACAGTGAAAGGTCACGAAAGATCTTTTGGGAAATGGAACAGCAATTTTATGAATTGGTGCTGCGGGTACAACCGAATGAGGTTCATTATGCCTATTCGGAATTAGAACATAAAGGGAAATTGTTGGCGGTGATCACCCAAAATGTCGATCGCCTTCATCAAAGGGCGCAATCGTCAGAAGAAAAAGTGATCGAAATCCATGGCAGTATATTTTCGGTCAGTTGTTTGCATTGTTATGCCCGGTTCTCTCGAGATCATATCTATCAGCGGATTAAAGGAGGGGGAATCCAGGTTCCTTATTGTGATTTGTGCGGGGGTATTTTAAAATCAAACACCATTGCCTTTGGACAACCCATGCCTTTGGAGTCTTCTCTGCGATCCCTGCAGGCTACCATGCAAAGCGATCTTTTTATCGTCATTGGGGCGTCCCTTTTAGTCCAGCCGGCCGCCTATTTGGTGATCGAGGCCAAACGGCGGGGGGCCAAAGTTTTGATCATCAATCTGATGGCAACTCCTTATGACATTTATGCGGATTTGGTGATCTATGACAATGCCCAAGAAGCGATCATTCAAATCATGGAGCTGGTAAGAAAGAGAATGATATAGTTCCTACTCGTCTGAAAATAAAGGATAAATTGAATCTGTTTAATAAAGAGTCTGGGAGGGGAGTTTTTGTCCGGTTCCGAGGATTTTTTTTCATTGGGAATGACGGTTATCATGGAGTCGATGAATCAAAGCGAAGCTGTCTGCGCAGACATCACCCGATTGTCGGTTGACGCGATTGTCAATGCCGCAAACACTTCACTGCTCGGCGGGGGAGGCGTTGATGGGGCGATCCATCGGGCCGCCGGCCCCCAGCTTCTTGCAGAGTGCCGTACACTCGGTGGATGTCAGACGGGAGAGGCGAAGATAACGAAAGGGTATCGTTTATCTGCAAAATATGTGATTCATACCGTTGGGCCTGTTTGGAAGGGCGGGCAGCATCGCGAAGCAGAATTTTTAAGAAGATGTTATCAGCGGTCGCTCTTGCTTGCCGAAGAAAATAAGATTCGATCAATGGCCTTTCCCTGCATCAGCACCGGAGTTTACCTTTTTCCAAAAGAAAAAGCAGGTCAGATAGCAGTCGCCACCGTTAAAGAGTTCCTTTCCCGCGTATCCGCAATTGAAAAAGTTATTTTCTGTTGTTTTGATGACCAGGATTATCGAATTTATAAAAGGCTATTGAGCAGCTGATTTAACCGAGGTTCATTTCTGATGCGCCTCGATGTTGACATCAATTGCGACGTCTTCGCCAACCATCAATCCACCTTGGTCCATGGGTTTGTTCCAGGTCATGCCAAAATCTTTGCGGTTGATGGTGGTCTGTCCGGAGATGCCGATGGCTTGTCCGCCCGACGGCATTTTGATCGGGCCTTGAATGCTGCAGGGAATGGAGATTTCTTTCGTGACATTGAGGAGAGTCAAATCACCAACGATCAGATAAGAGTCACCGTTTTTCTTTAGCGATTTCCCCGTAAAAGTGATCGCGGGATGGTTGGCCACGTCGAAAAAATCCGCGGAACGCAAATGGTTGTCCCGTTTTTCATTGTTGGTGTCAATGCTGGTCGCTTGAATTGTGACCGAGGCCTTAAAAGTTTCGAGCGCGGTCGGATCAAACTCAATTGTACCCGATGCGTCAGTAAAACTCCCGCGGATGGTGCTGACCATGAGATGCTTAATGGAAAAACCGATGGAGCTGTGCGCTTGATCAAGTGAATAACTGGCCGCCCAGCAGGGGTTTGCCAGCAGACTCAAGAACCCAACGACGACAAGTTGTGCAAATCGAGACATTCTTTTCATGAGCGAATTCTCCTTTTTTGTGCTTTTTATCTTTACCAATTCTCACTTCGCAGGTACACCTGCGAGGTGAGAGATACGATATTTTTGCTCGAGGTTGTTTATTTTAGCAGATTTGGTAGAATAAAAAAATAATTCTTCCAGACATGATAAATTTATTGCGACAATTTCAGAAAGAACGGCAGCTTCGAAAAGAACTGCTGGCCCTTGATCAAGAAGCGGCTAAAAATTTAGAGTCGTATTATGTCATGTTTCAGATCAATCGATTGCGCGATTTTAAATTGGACGCTTGGCAGCGGATCAAAGCAAGCAAAGAGGTCAACTTCGAGGAACCGGTCTTAAAATATGCCGCGGCGATTGAGAGTTATCAGCAGGCCTTAAAAGGGTTTCATGATTTTGAAAATTGGTACACGTCCGATGAGAAAAATAAAACCAGAGAAAATGGGTTGGTCCTTCATCAGAAGCAGGAAGAGGCAAAGGCCCGGTTTAAGCCGTTGGAGGGAATTCTTAAGAGTGCTGTGCAGGGAATCGCGAAGGAATTGAAAATGAGAGGATGGGGCAAGGGATGAAACTTTATTTGCTGCGCCACGGGCAATACGCGACGGAAACCGAATCGCTCAATTTTGCTGGGAAGAGGGAAGTCGAAGCCATCGCGGAATTTTTGCTGAAAGAACAGGCCGTGATTGAACGGATTTATTCCAGTCCCAAGGCCCGCGCTCAAGAGACCGCAAAAATCATTCAACAGAAAGTTGCCGCGAATGTTTCCATTGAGATCAGAAACGATCTTAACCCCAATGACCCGGTGGAGGGTTTTATGGAAGATTTATCCAAGGAAAAAAAGGTGGTCCTGATCGCGGGGCACATGCCATTTTTGGGGACGCTGGCCATGAAATTGTTGGCTTATGATGAGGCCCAGAACGCGGTTGGTTTTCAAACCGGCAGTTTGGCAATTTTGGACCGCGATTCCAAAGGGAATTGGAAGTTGGTTTCTTTGATCAATCCTTCTTCGCTTCGCTAAACAATGTCACAAGAATTCCTTACCGTATCAGCATTGAATTCCCTCATTCAGGAAGTCCTACAGATGGGGTTTCCTCAGGCGGTGTGGGTCTGCGGTGAGATTCAGGGATTTAACCGCAACCGGGACAAGAAGCATGTCTTTTTTGAGCTCTGCGAGAAGGATATTAAGACCAAGGACATTGTCGCCCGTGTGGGACTGGTGATTTTTTCCGGCAAGAAGATTTATATCGAGGAGGTTTTGGCCGACGCTCAAAACGCCTTTCCTTTGAAAGACGATATCGAGGTCAAGTTTTTATGCCGGATTGATTTTTATCCACCGCATGGCGCGCTCCGTTTGATCGTTGAGAATATTGATCCCACTTATACGTTGGGTAAAATCGCTCAGGCCAAGCAAAAATTGATTGCTGAGTTAAAAAGCAAAGGTGTTCTTGACGCGAATAAGCAGCTTGCCTTTCCACAGGTCCCATTGAACATCGGTTTGATCACGGCGTATGACTCGGCGGCGTATCATGATTTTGTTTCGGAACTGCGTTTGAGCGGATACGGATTTAAAATTTTTTGTCGCAACACCTTGATGCAGGGGAGCAGGGCTGAGGCTGACGTCTGTCGCGCTTTGGATGAACTGAGTACAGTTGATGATTTGGATGTCTTGGTTATCACCCGCGGCGGTGGTTCCATTGCCGAGCTCAGTTGTTTTGACAGTGAGAGCATCGCTAAAAAGATCGCGCAGATGCCGATTGTCGTCTTAAGCGGGATTGGCCATGAAATCAATCTGACGATCACTGATCTGGCCGCGCATACCCAGCAAAAAACCCCGACGGCCATCGCTGGATTTCTCGTCGATAAGGTGAGGGGTTTTCTTGACGATGCCCGCCAACGGCTGGGAATTTTAACTGATTTGGCCCAGCGGCATTTGAGCGATGAAAATCAAAATTTGAAAGACCAGGCCTATCAGCTGCAACGCCGGACCCAGCAGTATTTCAAGATCCACTTAGAGACGATGGTCCGGTATTCAGAGATTGTTCGCAAGTCTCCCCCTCGGCAGTTCAGGCAGCGAATGAACGATCTTGAAAATCGAAAGTCAAATTTTACGCAAAGCGTTCTGAATCGATTTCAGAAAGAACAAAAACGACTGCAGCACTTTTGCCGGCTGGTGGAGATGGCGCATCCTAAAAACGCGCTCAAGCGTGGGTTTAGTATCACCCGTTCCATCGATGGCAAGGCATTGAAAAGCATCAAGCAGTTGGAGGCTGGGCAGGTCTTACATACCGAAGTGAACGATGGGGTCTTTCATAGTGAAGTCAAAGATCTAAAAAAGGAGGCTGGTCGTGGCAGACGTGAAATTCAGTAAGGCGATCAAAAAACTTGATGAGATCATCACCAAGATTGAAAATGAAGAAATTGATGTCGATGAATTATCGGACCAAGTGAAAGAAGCGGTGCAGTTGATTGAATTGTGCAAGAAGAAGATAGAAAAAGCAGAAATGGAAGTCAAAAGGGTTGTGGAAGGGTTTGTCGATGAGTCCGTGGAGAAATAAATTTTTCAGCGCGATTGTTTTGGTTGTCCTTTTATGGGGATGTGGTGCCGCGGATTATTCCTCCATCAAAGTGATTTACGTTTATGACGGAGACACGATCAAGCTTGCCGACGGAGAAAAGGTGCGTTTGATCGGGATTGATTGCCCGGAAGAATGGGAGAGCGATAAGTTGTTTCGAGATGCCAAGCGATCACACCAAAGAGTTGAGGATATCAAAAAGCAGGGGGAAGCGGCCGCTCAATTTACGCGGAGTTTGGTCCTTGGTAAGAAGGTCCGTTTGGAATTTGATGAAGAGCGGCGCGATCAATACGGTCGGCTTTTGGCCTATGTTTATGAAATTGAACCATTGGCCGATGAACAGAAAAAAATATTGGAAGGTGACGCGGTCATGACCGGAAGTGATATTTTCGTCAATGCGACACTTTTGAAGTCAGGTTGGGCCCGCAGTTATAAATTTCCACCTAATACCCGCTTCGCGGATTGGTTTCAGCAATTGAACCAGGAAGCGAAAGAGCAGCGGCGAGGACTCTGGCAGAATTAATCTTTGCTTTTGACGATCTCTGCCATCAGAAACGTGATGAACCCGAGACCAAAGATCGCCAGCCCCAAGGCAAACTGCTGGAAAATGGTGTCCTTGCTTATGATGCTTTCAACCGAAAGCAGGGTAATGCCGGCAAGAAGTCCGATGGTCAACGTTCTTACGCGGCGGATCAGCTCTTGTTTTGATGCTTTCATGAAGGTCCTTTCTTTATCTCAATTCCAGATGAAATTTTGAGGCTTCAATGATCTGCCATTGTTGAATGAGTGATTTGAGCAACGGCAGGCACACCAAGACCGACAAATAAAGCCACAGGAAGATTGAAAAGGTGATGGAAATGATATCTAAAAATATTTCGAGTTTGACAGGGCGTTTGAAAAGGTCATTGAAGGCGCTGGGCTGGCCCTTTTTTTCTTTTTCATCGGCCAAGGCCCGGTAAAAATTTTTGCGTTCTATGATCCGACCACTGATGATGTCATCGAGGATGCTAAAATATTCAATGTTGTAGTCGCAGTCGGTTTGGGTGTGGGGAGGTTTGACTTTGCAGTCGCATCTGGAACAGTATTGGGTGTGATCCATATGAAAGAGGTTGGTCGCGAGAAGATTGTAAACTAGCCAGGGGAGATTGAGTAGCGAGAAAAATGAAACCGGTGTGATCAAAAATCTTTTGAGACGGGATCCGTGCTTCAATCGATATTTATGCAGATCAAAATCTAAAAAGAGCGAACGGTTGCCGAGATAGCCGCGGATATGATACTGAGCGTATCCATCGGAAATTTCCGACTCTTTGCCGATGAGTGACTTGAAGGCCTGCAACCGCGTCAGCTCCAAGGCTTTTTTCAAATCAACTTCTTTGAGCCGGCAGTCTTCTTTGCCGCAGGTTTTGACATAATCTTGACTGAAGATCGCACACTTACTGCAGTAGCGCATTATTTGATCAATTCAGAATTAGAAATCATTTGCGTGATTTTTTGGTCATCACGAATCATTTTCTCCAATTGTATACCTTAAGCAATAGGATGACAAGCGCTGAGGGAGTTTTTGTCTTTGAAAAAATCCCAGAAAAAATGTAATCAGAATTGCGTAGCCGCAGGGGTCGTGATATTCTGAATTGCTATGAGAATGATTTCCCTTTCCCTTTTTATGCTCGTGTTTTTCAACGGGTCTTCGCTGGCAGCGATGTATCGATATGTCGATGAACAAGGCAGAGAATGGTATGTCAATCATCCAGAAGCGGTCCCGGCGCAATATCGTGGTCAGATTCAGATTAAGAGTTCTGATATGGCCGTTGGAAAGCGGGGGGCTTTTTTCTTTCAGGGAGGATCAGCAACGGCGGATGATGGGCAATTATTGTCGGATTTGAAAAATTTGATGACCCAATGGTGCCCGACCTGCCGGATCGTTAGGCGGGTTGCGAGTCAGCGGATCTACGATAAAACAATACTTTTGATTTTTGATGTCATCACTTTTTTTGTGACGATTTTTATCGCCTTTACGATTTTCAATTCAATTTTAAGGTTTTTTATTAAAAGGATGGTAGAAAAATCTTCGCGATTGTAGTTTTTCCTCGTGCTGATTCTGAACCGGAAAAAGCCCTTGTAGAATGGGAAAATACTGGT
>JAHFFT010000071.1 GCA_023247795.1 Candidatus Omnitrophota bacterium | reverse complement strand
ACCTACCGTGGCTGGTTCGGGGATGGAAGCTCCAGATAGCGGCTTTTATTTTTGTTTCTTCAGTAATCGTTTTTCTACGATCTTGGGGAACGGGTTCTACGATAGGATTGGCTGGTTTAGGGTTAGGGATGATGGCTCTTAGTGGAATCGATCCAGAAGTCTTTGAATATAAAAGAAAGGGACGTGTTCTCACAAACGAAACGGCACAGATATGGGAAGAGTCCATCATCAAACTGCGGCTTTATTTAATGGCGAGCATGATTGTCGAAGCTAATCGGGAATTGTATGAGCGGCGCTCTATCGGTGGCCATATATCAGGCTCTGCTTCATCGATTCATATCAATACGGCTTTAGATTCTTTCGCGGTTGCCGGCTATGATTTCTGGGTGCCCAAAACACATGCCAAACCGGATTATGACATTGGTCAGATTCTTTTAGGCCGTAAGGCCAGAGAATTGCTCTATCGTTTCCGCGAGACCGCCGTTGATTTAGAAGAAAATCCCATCAATGAATATCTTAAAAGTGTCTTGTCGGCAGAGGATCAAGAAGAGTTAGCGGCCATCGATCAGAAATTATTAGACCAATTACCAGACTCAGCAAAAAAAGATTTGGATAAGCCAGGGTTAGATCCTTATCCAGGAAAATATGAAAAAATTCCTGCCGGATCCATGGGGCTGGGTGCGGCCGCGGTCATTGCTTTGGCGATTATGCATAAGTCGTTAAAGGATAAAGGCGTTCCTTTGCCTGATTCTCATTTCTACGCCGTGGTCGGTGATGCCGAAACAGAAGAAGGCAACTTGCTGGAGATGATAGCGCTTGCGCGCAAGTATCAATTGAGCAACTTAACGTTTGTTGTTGATTATAATCGTCAGTCGCTGGACGGTACAACAAAGGACCATAAGCTGGATTTAATAAGAGATCGGTACAAAGCAGCCGGCTGGGATGTTAAAGAACTGCGCTGGGGCAGAAAAATTCAGGAGGCTTTCAAAAAGCCAGGCGGAGATGAGTTGAAAAATGCCTTAGAAAAAATGAATCAATTTGAGTATCAATATCTCCTGACGCTGTACGAGACGGAGATTCGTGGACAGCTAGATCCACAAAGGAAGGGATTCCTCAGTCAATATTCGGACCAAGAACTTCATAGGCTTGTTCGTGATCTAGGCGGGCATGACCTGGTCGGACTCACGCGGACTCTATATGAGGCCCGCAAGAGTTCTCAACCAACGATCATTATTGCCCACACGATTAAGGGATGGGGAATCAGACAAATGGAAGGTAATGCTTCTAATCATTCGCAGCGGCTGGGACCTGATGAGCTGGACGAATTACGACAGAAACTTGGGTTTCCCAAAGGAGAAATATTCCCTGATTTTGCCAAAGATTCAAAAGAGACAAAACTGCTCAGAAAAATTGCCATTCGATTGGAAAAGGAAGAAACCGCTTATCAAGAATTGATCAATCAGAAGAAACAAAATTTTCAGGAGGAGTTAAGGGGCGCGGCTTTGGATGCTTCCTTGATGAGCGATCTTCATCCACAGCTTTCCAATGAACTATCAGCGATGTCACTGCGTGATTATTTCTTGGAGATGATTAACACGTTAAGGAACATCAATCACGTTGAACCGGCCCAGCTATCTGCTGAGCAGAAAGCCTGGCAGCCGATTGCTCGTCGGTTAGTGACCATCGGTCAAGAGTTCGGCGAGGACAACTGTTCTTATCGACCCGGAATCCAGAAAGCAAATCATTTCGATATTCCGACCGCGATGAATGCCGCGACTTTGGCTGGGGCCTTGGGTAAGGCCGTTAACTTTACCGGCGAACCTATTTTCCCGATCATTACTATGGATGAAGTTCATTTATTTCATCGCGCGCTTGATCCATTATTTTATGACCAATATTGGGGTTCTCGTTTTATGATTGTCGGTTCCTCCTCGCAAGCGCAATTGGCCCCGGTGATTGGCCGCACCATACCCAATATGATTATTTGGGAGCCAGCTACGTCTCGCGATTTCCAACTGATCTTTGCTGATGCTTTTTACCGAATGGCCAAACAAGATGACCAAAATCGGCAGGTGGTTTATCTTCGGTCCCCGACGCATGACATGTTTGCTCCGAATGAATTTTTATCCTACTTGCAATTTGCAGACAGGGATCAAGAACAGGATTGGGAGCAGGACGTATTGAACGGTGGATATCTTTTAGTGAACTATCGTGGGACTAAGGGATATGATCCCAAAAAGAATGGTGTCAATCTTGTAGTTGTTGGTTCCATGGTCAAAGAGGCCTTGGCGGCATCGGCACTTTTAAAGAAAATTGGTATTTACGCCAATGTGATTGTGGTCACCAGTCCTAATTTATTGATCGGATATTTGGGAGAAAATAATCTATTCAAGCAGTTAAAGAAATTGATCCCTTCGGAAGAACGACAATGGACGCCGATTGTTACCGCCTCAGACGTGGATGATATTTATTTAGCCGGTATGGGAGACATTTTAGGTATTGGTGTGGGAGTGCAGAATCTGGGATCATTGGAAAGTCCAACGGCACGACTTCATATCGCGCAAAACGCGTATCTCTTGCTGCACCGACGAGATGAAGATTATGAAAGTGTCGTTAAAAAGTTTTCTGTTGAGTATCCGGAGACACTGAATTCCCTAGATTTAAATCGGATTCGAAAAGTGAAGACCCCCGGTCGCGAACATTCTCTGAATTACCTGGATTCGGACGATTTCCATTTCCAAAGTTTGGATCGAGACCAACTGCCACCATTTTCAAATATTGATCATAGCGTTCTTGAACATGTGGCCGGTCGTGTTAGGGGAATAGCTCAAGAAATCTTACGCGATGGAAATAGCCAATTGAGGTTAGACACGACCAACGCCTTACCAATTGCGTTGGCTTTAGAGTTGTTTGTCAGGACCGGTTATGAGCAAGCTTTTCATTCCACGGAATCGAGGCCAGTTTATGATACGATTCAATTTCTTCTTGGTCATATTTCAGAAGAGAAGCTGCGGAATAGAAATAAGAACCTGCCCGCAGGGCGGTTAGAACCATTTCGAGGAGAATTCTTAGCAAACATTTCTGAAACAGTAAAAGCAAGATTACGTGAGATCGAGTCTCTGTTTACTGAGTCGTTAGTGGATGATCCGGGTCAAAAATATTTTCGTTTAACGGATACGGCAGGAATGAGCGCGGTTGAGGCCATTTCAATGGCTGTCATTGATCAATGGGTGAGAGATCATGGTCTTCACTATTATCCCTTTCCGGCATCCCATTTTTATGCTGTGATCAACGCGAAAGAAACACAAGAAGGAAACTTTTTAGAAATCCTTTCTTTAGCGCGCGACCAAGCGGTTAACAATGTGACACACATCATTGATTATAACCATCGTGAACGAATTGTGGACATTGACATATTAAAAGGGACTTATCTTGCGGCGGGCTGGGATTGGATTGACGTCCGTTTGGTAGGTTATGATTTGAGAAAAATATATGATGCCTTATCAGCAGCCAAACAGCTGGACAAACCGACAGCAGTTCTTGTTCATAAGGATGAAGATATTTTATCTACGGCGGCCGCTGAGCCTTTTGCCCGTTTTGATGACGGGTCACCGGAAGGAAGAATTTTGACGGATATTGCCAGAGTTTTAGCAAGTGAAACGGCCGCGGCAGGTACATTAAGAGCTGCTAATCTTGGGTTTAATCTTGGAAAATTAAATGCAAGGACGTCTGTTCCCCAACGAATAGAACCATTTTTAGCCGATTGGGTCAGGCAAGCGTCAGCGCAATCAAATCTTATTACTATGATACTTATGTTGAAGAGAATCGCGACGACAGATTTAAATGAACTCACTTCTGAAGAAAGGGCGCTGAAACCTATCGCCGAGCGAGTGTTGACGATTTCTCCGGACGTTGGTTCAACACTTATGATTTATAAAGAAGGGGAGAATGATGTCAGGCATCTTCGTATTGGTGTCACTGAGCAGAATGCTCTTGGTTTAGTTGATGCCGCAGGGCGCTGTGGTGAGATGACCGGGATATCATTGCTACCTTGGGTGGTTATGTATGATATGTTTCTTATTCGTCGGGGCTTGTATCAATTGATTAATGCTGCTCAAGGGCAAAATTCGCGGTTTATTGCCTTTGGTTCTCCGACCGGGGCAACGCTTGCATCAGAGGGGGGCAATCATCAGGCTATGTTGGGAGGCGTTATTGGCCGGGCTTTGCCCAATGTTGTGACCATGGAGCCTTCCAACATTGAGGAATCAAATGTTTTAATGACCGATGCCTTGGAACGGATGGTTTCTCAAAATGATCAAGGCCGGCAAATCGTTTATGTGCGCAGTACGTATTATAACTATGATCGACATGTACCGGGCAAACGATTACTACAAAATAAGGGACCAGACGGTAATTCTGCTCTTCCTAGCTTTTCGATGAGAGATAAATCATTTCCAAGTGACGTGGATTATGACATTACAAAAGGTGGGTATCGGCTGGTTGACTACCAAAACTATCCTGGTTATGAACCAAGAAAGAATGTTGTTAACATCGTAGCAGTTGGGCCCAGCGTTTATGAGGCATTAGCCGCTTCTGATGCTCTTCGAGAGCACGGTATTTACGCTAATGTGATTGTGGTGACCAGTGTTGATTTATTGATGGGGAAGTTAAGCGACTACATACGCCTGTCAAATCTTATTCCCATATCGGAACGCGCGCGCACGCCATTGATCACTGTGGCTGACGCGCCACCGCATTATTTGGCCGGGATTGGTGATATTCTTGGGTTGGGGGCCGGGGTGAGGAGCTTGGGTCTCAGGAAAAATGGTGTGGCGACCAGAAGCTATCATGGGATCTACCGTCATCATGGCATTTCCCGCCTCGACATTGCCGAGACCGCCTTTTTAATGCACAAACAGCGTCAACACAATGTCGACAATATTGTTGGAAGGTTTAGGGACGATTCGACGAAAAGTATTGAGACTGCTTCTCGGGAAACCGGAAATCATTTCATTTCCTTGGAAACCGCATTGTTATTGTTCTTTTGGTGGGGTTTGTTAAGAATGATATTTGCTTTTTCCAGAAATCATGACTTTGTTTCGCTATTTTTACCCATCGGAATGATGTCTTTGAATTATGCTCCAGAATCAGTCAAGGCCATCGCGTTGCTGATGGGAGTTGGTTATTTAATGAAATGGCTGACGGATTATTTGCGATTAAGGGCACCGCCGGTAGAGCGTTTGTTTATCCGCCTTTTCCAGCCCTGGAGACTTGCCTCTCATCCTCTTCAGCAAGAACAGCTTCGTCAAGAATATAAGAAAATATCCTGGCTCTATAACGCCATTTGGTGGTTGGGAACGATCATTGGTTTTTATATTGGAATTCCTTTGCGGATGGATTTGCTGCCCAGTATCAGCCCTTGGGCGAGGTCGGCGGAAGATACAGTTATTTTAATTTTGCTTCCAATGCTGTTCCAATGGATTGGTTCCATGTGGGCAGGCGGCCGGTTAATGACGCAGGGGGCTTATCGTTTCACGCGTCACCCTATCTATTTCATTCTTTTCGCCACACCGACGGCCTGGTTCATCGATCATCCCAATTCTGTTACCGGAACCATTTTGATAAGTTCAGCCATAGCCATATTTTTAATGATGACGAGTGAGGAGGTAGGATTGTGGCTGAAGTTTGGAGCAGATTACTTGCAATGGCACAAACAAGTGCCCAACTATTTTTTCCCAGCTTTAAAGCCTGCCCTTGCCGGGAGTTCCCGCCTCGCTGTCATTGCGGGCCTCGAAGGCGCGAAGCCATCTCAAGGGACGGCATTATCTATCCGCCCCGCTTCTCGCAATGACACCCGTAAAAAGAAAAACTCCCTGACTCCTCCAGCATCTCAATCGAATCAGCGTCGAAAAAATCGTAAACAAGGTTCAGCAAGTCAGGACATGGGGATCACGGTCTGGCTGCTCTTGGCGGCCGTGATTTTGGGGATTTATTGGGCAAAATTAGGAAGGCAGGTTTCAGTAGGTTGTCAAATAAATTTCTATGAGCACTATGTGTCATTGCGAGCGCAACGAAGTGGAGCGAAGCAATCTTTCTCGAATAAGATTGCTTCGTCGCAAAAACCGCTCCTCGCAATGACTAACGTTTTTCCTATCAAAAATTTTATTTACACGGTTTTAGTTAGGGACAAAAGCAATGTTAGGACTCGAGAGATTTTTGTAGGACTTGTAGGGAAAGCTTATCGATGGTTTAGCGCACATGTAAAATCTTTATCTCTGGGGACGCGAAAGAACAGGGGAATGGTTTTAGGATATTGGGCTTTAGCCTTTTTGACAATCTGGCGGGGGGTCCCATCTTTGTCGGACAAGATGAGGCCGTCATTGTCAACGATCACGACGTATCTCCCGGCATATTTTTCAACAAGAGATTCCATGTTTTCACGGAGCCATGTATCAGCGGGCAGTTTAATATTTTTCCTTCTTTCAATCATTTTTTCTCATCTCCTATTTTATGAAAAAGATAACACACAACGGGAACGTCGTCAAGCAGGCCAT
>JAHFFT010000042.1 GCA_023247795.1 Candidatus Omnitrophota bacterium | reverse complement strand
GATTAAAGGCACTGTCTAAGGAATTGGTGACCGCATTCTTCAACGGACCATTCACAAACGTGATGATCCCCGTTATCACCGCCGCTGATAACAGAAGATACTCAATGATCTGCTGGGCTTGATTATTCAACTTCTTCATAATTGGTAGGGCTTCTGAGAACTCATGTTATACGTTAAGATATGAAAAGTATAACATAAAACAGCGTAAAGAAACCACGGAAGGATAAAAGTTTTATAAATATTAGTATAAACTATAATGACTGGGATTATCTTGGAACCTGTCTAAGCATTCTCCATCGAAAATTCCGGCTGACCTTGGGCCGGACGTGGCAATGGCGAGCAGGCACGGTGGGAAAGCGAGGACAAACGTCGAACGCGCCCCAGACATGGGGACTGTCCCCCATGTCGCAAGCGTTCTGGCATCGAAATTCTGGTTTGAGAAAAGGCAGAAAATTCAAAATCTAAATTTTGTAGACCTTATCGCCCACCCTGGCCGCTTGGCTGACCTTAAGACCTACCAACTGCCCTTTTTTAACAGAAGGAACACTCTTGTTTTCAATCTGAAGGGATTTGACGGTTTGCGTAAAACCTTGGGTCTTACCTTGGATCAGGATTTTATCACCGGTCTTCAGGGATTGCGCGGTGATTTTAACGACGACGACCTTGATTTTGGAAAAATAATGGGTAATCTCGCCAACCAAAATACCATTGACCTTTGCTGCCACGCCTTCCGCAACTCTTACAGGGGCAAGTTTTCCTGCCGAGGGACGGGCGGACACGGACGCCAACGCATTCGCGGCTGATTCAACCCGGAAGGACTTTTTCGAACCTGCCAATTTGCCGCCGACTCGCGTTCGTGTAAGTGACCCACGACGACCATTGCCGTTGCTCCCGTTGCCATTTCGATGACCATTCCCATTGGCATTGCGAGAACGAACAGTTGGTTTACGTAAGGTCCCGTTAGATTTTTTTGTTGGGGCCGTGGCCTTTTTCCCGACGACATTTTTTTTAGTGGCCTGTTTGATGCCAATCATCGATTGGAAACTGCGTAAAAGATCATTGAGAATTGCCATACGCGGCACACTCCTTTATTTTGATTTGAATCAAAGGGTTATTTTTTGGGCGATATTCGCGACCACCGGCAGATCAAAATATTGCCCTTTCAAAACGGCAATGATACCGATGAAGGAAAAAATCAAAAGCACAAACATCCCCAGTTTCAGTATCCATGGCCCTAAGATGATCGAAATGATGAATAGGCCGACTTGTCCGACGAAAAGGACCAAACCTTGCTTGCCATGCGAAAGGACAAAATCATTGTCCTTTTTAAGAACCAAAGGAATGATGCACAAAATTGATAAATAGGACATGACGGCAAAAATCTTGCCTTCAACGACCTGTTGATCATTTTCCGAAAACTTCTTTGACGTCAAGACTTGACCTCAATCAACGAATTGATGTCACCAAAAGAATTGCGTTCCTGACGAGGATTAGAAGGGTCTTCCCGCCAACGGCCGTCGACGATGAACTGGTACTTATGCACCCCAAATCTTAAAGGGATATTGGCGACCCATTTCCCGTCTTCAAAACGCATGCGGCAAGATTCGTCCAATGACCAGTCATTGAAACTCCCAGTCACATAGACCGACCGGGCATTCTCATCTTTGTAAGCAAACGTAGCGGTCAAAAGGTCCTTGACCTCTTCCTTAACCAATTCCCGCATCCGGTCGGAAAGCGGCCGGAATTCGGGCTGAACCTCTGCCACCGCCTTTGCTGCTACTGCTTCTGCCGGTGCTGGCTCTTCCTGCACGGCTTGAGCTGCTTGAGTTGCCGCTGGAACCGCCTTTGGCGCGGAGACCGGCTTCCTTGCCTTGGCCTTTGCCTTGCTCTTTTCCCCAGCCTCCAGCTCCTTGATCAATTTCTCAAATTCTTCTTTTTGCGACGAAGGAGAAACCAATGCTTCATCTCGAATCGCGGCTTTGGCGTTGGCAATGATTTCTTTGGCCAGGCTCAAATAATCTTTGGACCCCCGGCAATATTTATCGTAATCCAAAACCGTCTGCCCCATGACCGCGGATTCTTTGAGTTTGACATTGATATGAACAATCGTATCAAAAAGCTGGTCAGCAAACTTCTCGCGAAATTTCGACAACATGGAAAACGAATGGCGTAGACGCGAATCAAACATGGTTATGAGGATTTTATAATCGACATGATGATTCAGACGGTCTTTGATCAGATTGATGATGTCCAACAGATGTTCCACCCCCTGCATGGAAAACCGGCTGGTCTCAACGGGGATGATCACCTCGCCGCAGGCGCGGATCGCATTGACGGTCAAAAACCCTAAACTCGGCGGGCAGTCGATCAAAATGCAATCGTACTGGTCTTTGATTTGCGCCATGATCTCCGACAATTTGTTTTCACGGCCAATCTCGTCGGCAAGTTCCTGCTCTAAAGTTCCCACCAAAACTCCCGACGGAACGATGTCAAAATCCTTGCCAACATTTTTGATGATGTCCTTGATTTTTAACTTCTTCGGCGTCAAGCGGGAAATGACGTTATAAAGACTGTCCATGTTTTCAAAATTGAGACCGATCGAAGCGTGCGCCTGCGGGTCCAGATCGACGAGCAATGTCTTTTGCCCATTGGCGCTTAAGGATGCCGCGAGATTAATTGCGGTCGTGGTTTTTCCACAACCCCCTTTTTGATTAGCAACGGTAATGATTTTCATATTTTCTGCCCCCTTTTTTAGCTAGCAAAACACAAATCATCGATTAAAATGACGCCTTGTTTCATAACTGTGTTCCATGATTCTAAGACAAACGAGACCTCCGAGACCTGACTCCAGTCGGAGATTCCAGAAAACTGCTCGAGGGAAAGATCTATGGTCTTCCAACTCGAAAAAACACCTTCAATCATGACCGAAGAAACTTCATTTTTTCGGTTACGCAGTTCGACGCGAAGCACCCCGGGATATTCCTTATCCAGCCCACGGATTGCAAATTGCAATTTCTTATATCGATTGGCATTGACCTGGGGGACCGTCAGCACGAAACGCTTAACCGGAGGATAGGGATAACCAAGGTTGTAGGAAATACGGATCGGGCCGTTGCTCAACGCGTAAATGATCCGGTCCTGCAAGACGTTGCCGCGACGGACGAGAAAAGCGGAAAGCCCATAAAAAGAACTGGCAAAAATGAACACCGTAATGACGATGTTGATCACCAGCCAGGCGTTGAATTGACGCTTTTTTTGGTCTTTGGTCTGGCTTTTCTTTCCTATATAAACCTTGGCGAGATGATCGTAGATATCATCGCGAGTCATTGAGCTCTTCTCCAAAATCAATAACCTCTTTATTCCTAATGAGTTAAAATTTGCGTGAAATTTTATTAACTGTTTTATCTTAACAAATAATTTTTGTTTTCAAAATGTTATTTTGAATATTTTTCCCAATTCATTATCGATCATTCTCGTCGAGAATTCACACTTTGTTTTAAATAAAAAAATCCGCGTTCGCGATTCTAAAAAATTGACGTCAATTTATCTATCGCCTAACGCGAAAAACGAATTGCCGCGGATTGCAAACTATTGCAAAACGATGGGTTACAATCAGGAGAAATTTTTCTGAATTTAGGGCGGGGAAACACGAAAAAGAGGGTTAAAAAAGCCCTGTGCTATAAAAGCACAGGGCTCAACATTCTTACTATTTCCAAAGTCACCGAAAATTCCGATGCTTTCGGAAACATCAACAAGACTTAGAAGCTCACATTAGCATTCACTAAGTATTGTGATGCCGCATCTTGATTATCGCCATGGAAGAAATCGCCTGGGAAAAACCAGCCAACATTTCCACCGATTTTCACGTCTTCGGTATAGTCATAAGTAAGACCTAGACCGATTTCTTGCCCCACGCTGGTGTCTGTTGTGACATGCGGAGTTGATGTGCGTCCATCCGGGAAACGCATCGTAAAACAGCCGGAACCCTGACAATCACCAGTAAGGCTTCCACCATTGACTTCTTTATTCACCCAGAGACCGTCCCACTGCACACTGGCTGTCACGTCTTCCATTGGATTAAGTGACAACTTACTTGTGATAATATGCGCGTTTGTAAGATCAAACAAGGTATTATAAATTTTACCTGCTGCTTGATTTTCAAACATGGGATCCCAAGCTGTGTAGGTATCCTGATTATTACCACCAGCGGACTGGGCCTCCAGTGCGTTGCTGTCACCAGAAACAAAGGTGTAGGCACCCATTAACATCGGATTCCACTTCTTGGTGACTTCAAGCGGAAGAGCGTAATTGGAGATAACCTGTGCTGCAATCGCGTCACGCTTCACATTTGCAATCGTGGCCGCTGAATCCGTGTTTGTTTTGTTACCAAACTGCCATGCTAACTCGGCAGAAACATTGAGGTCTTTGATTGGATTCGTTGCGACTCTAACACCTGGCATATAAACCGCATCAGCTTTATCACCAGCGGTGTTTTTCACACTTTGATCAATTTTTGACCAAAAATAGGATTCAACAACCGTGTTGCGGGAATCACCTAATTGATAATTGGCATTGACCCCAAAAAGATCAACGGCATCATCTTGAGCACCATTACCCAAAAGATTAGCATCCGCAACTTTAGCGGCCACTAAATCGATGGTCAAGGGCTTATAATCCAAAACCATGCGAATAGCGTCTAAAGCTGTTCTGTATGTCAAGTCCTCAGCAGCGTTATTCAACCCACCCGCGGCTATGTTGTTATTAGTACCTCCCGAATCAATGACGAAAGAATTTCCGTAAGCAAAACTCTGCCGACCAATCGTCACCGTTAACGGGGAATATAACATTTCTCTTAATGTGACATACGCCAAATTAAGATCAATGTCGTTGTTGTTGTTTCCTGAGGTATCGCTCAAATCCTCAGAACCCCAGGTTCTTTCGTTCAGAAGGGCAACCGTGGTGCTGACATTGTCAGTCAGATCGGCATCCACTCGTAAACGAGTCTGGGTTAACAGGAAGTTCTGATAATAACTGCCGCTTGAAGTTGTTCGTTGCCCAAGATCAAACTGGTCACGGACCACCCATGTGGACCCGATATCACCGCTGATCTTGACATTCTGTACGCTAGCAAAGGCCGGCGCGGCGATCAACGCCACAGCGAACAATGCTAAGAGTATCATTTTTCTCATTTCACTTCTCCTTTAATTTTAAGGCCGGTTACCCGACCTTAACATCTATATAAACTAGAATTTATGTGGTCTAGATAGATTCGCCTATCGACCAGTGTTTGATGATCCCTGACGATTGAGTTCTCATCCCCCCTTTCGGTGTCGGATTGAAATCATCACTGGGTTAGTAAAAAGTAAAGGCATTGTTTCATAGCACTTATGGCATGTCAACATTTTTTCAAACTTTTTTTAAAATGTTACTTTGACCCCGGGGGAGCGCAAAAGCGCACCCCCGGAGGCTACCACTTTCCCCTTATGTTTAATGCTTAGAAAAAATTCAGCGCGTGCGTATACCACCTGCTATAAAAGACAATCCGTATAAAAAATGCGCCTGCACCGAATTTCCCTCTAAAAACTTTACTCAGAAAAAAATCGAGCGCGTGCGCTTACCACCAGCTATAAAAGACAATCCGTATAAAAAATGCGCCTGCACCGAATTTCCCTCTAAAAACTTTACTCAGAAAAAATTCGAGCGCGTGCGCTTACCACCAGCTATAAAAGACAATCCGTATAGAAAATACGCCTGTATTGAACTTTCCTTCCAAAGCTTAGAAAAAGTTCAACACGTGCGCATACCACCTGCTGTAAAAGACAATCCGTATAGAAAATGCGCCTGTATTGAACTTCCCTTCCAATGCTCAGAAAAAGTTCAACACGTGCGCATACCACCTGCTGTAAAAGACAATCCGTATAGAAAATGCGCCTGCACCGAATTTTCCTCTAAAAGCTTTACTCAGAAAAAATTCGAGCGCGTGCGCTTACTACCAGCTTTACAGACAAACCTTACAGAAAATGCGCCTGTATTGAACTTCCCTTCCAATGCTCAGAAAAAGTTCAACACGTGCGCATACCACCTGCTGTAAAAGACAATCCGTATAGAAAATGCGCCTGGGTGGACTCGAACCACCCACACCGGCCTTAGGAGAGCCGTGCTCTATCCATCTGAGCTACAGGCGCATAGAATTACCTTCAGTTTAACAAACAATCATCTAGAAGGATTCGCGCAGTACTTGCTATCTTAAATTTATTCGGATATGACAAGTGCAGGCGCAAAGTTACCATAGTTTTGTTTAGAAAAGCTTTGCCCCAAGTACTTACTTCCTCCTTTTTTTATCTAGAAACGTAAGCACAGGCGCATAGAATTACCTTCAGTTTAACAAACAATCATTTAGAACAATTCAGCCAGTACTTGCTACCTTAAATTTATTCGGATATGACAAGTACAGGCGCAAAGTTACCTTAATTTTGTTTAGAAAGGCTTTGCCCCAAGTACTTACTTCCTCCTTTTTTTATCTAGAAACGTAAGCACAGGCGCATAGAATTACCTTCAGTTTAACAAACAATCATTTAGAACAATTCAGCCAGTACTTGCTGCCTTAATTTTATTCAGATACGACAAGTGCAGGCACACACACGACTACTAAGTAGAAATAATTTTATGATAAAAAATTATTTTACGGTGCTGGATAAAAATCGGGGATTTGTAAAAAAATGCTTCGTAGGCAAACATGAATCAATATTCAATAACAGAATAGATCGGCAGATCTTTGATTTTATTTTTTCCATTCAAAAAAGTCAATTCAACCAAAAAAGCCACTCCCGCAATCTCTGCGCCAAAACTTTTTACCAGCTTACTGACGGCCTGAACAGTGCCTCCCGTCGCTAATAAATCGTCGACAATCAACACCCGACTTTTTTTCGGAATGGCGTCTTCATGGATTTCCAGCGTATCGGTCCCATATTCCAACTCATAACTGACACTTTTGGTCTTGTATGGCAATTTGCCCTTCTTACGCACCGGGACAAAGGCCGCTCCAAGCTTATAAGCTAAGACCGCGCCAAAAATGAAACCGCGGGATTCAATGCCAACCACTTGATCAATTTTTCCATTTTTAAATTTTTCAGCCAATTGATCAACCGCGGCCTTGAACGCGACCGGGTCATTCAAAAGTGTGGTGATATCTTTAAAAACAATCCCTTTCTTTGGAAAGTCAGGAATATCGCGGATCAATGATTTCAATTCTTCCGTGATATTTTTCTGCGCCACAATACTCTCCTTAAGCATGAACCCGACCGGTTGAGTCACGAACGATCAATTTTGCCGGCAATGTCAACTTAACCGGCAGGATCGCCTTCCCAATACTGATCTGGTTCAAATGTTCCAGCCCCAAACGCCCCATCTCGATCAGCGGCTGAGCCACAGTTGTCAGCCGTACGGAACTATTGGTGTTTAACGGATTGTCGTCGAAACCAATGACTGATAACTCCCGTGGAATCCGAATCTGTTTTGACTTAGCGACATCCATGAGCTCGAGGGCCATGACGTCAGAAGCCACGAAAACCGCCGTCGGACATTCCTTCAATTTCAAAAGCGAAAGCGCTGCCTCGCGCGCCGGGGTCCGTAAAAAGTCGCCGTTTGTTTCCCATTCTTTAACGATCTTGATTTTGTGATCGCTCAACGCCTGATGATATCCTTCCAACCGCAGCACCCCGGCCTGGGTAGATAAATTGCCGGTGATCGTGGCGATCCTTTTGTGTCCCAACTCAACCAAATGATTGACAGCGCTGATCGCTGCTTGACGATTCTCAATCGCGATGCAGTTGAAAGGTTCTTTCAGATAGTTGTTCAAAACAATCGTCGGAATACTGCTGGCGATCGCCTTTTTCACCACGTTGAGATCATTGTCAATGTCGCCAAAAATGATCCCGTCGATATAGTTGCGGTCTAAAAGGGTTGAATCCAACCAACTGCGGTGATCAAAACGATTAACGATATGGAGTAAGACATCGACTTTCAATCGGCTGGCCGCGACACTGATCCCTTTTAAGATTTCCCCGGCATAATAGGAGTGATAAATGTCCTCAAAATCCGGAACAATCAAAACAAACGTCTTTTTCCGTTTACGACTCTTCATGTTTTTGGTCTTTTTGTTCTTGAATGCCTTTGCGGATTTTTTTGATCGTCGCCGCCTCAATTTGGCGCACCCGTTCGCGGGAAACACCCAACTCTTTGGCCACCTCGGCGAGTGTAGAGGCATTGCCGTCGGTGAGGCCGAAGCGCATGTCCAAAATCTTCCGTTCCCGTTCATTGAGCATCTCTAAGAAACTCTCGGCGCGCTCCTGATTGAAAAAAACTTCCAATCGCTCGTCCGGACTGACGAGCGATTCATCCTGAACGATGTCCTTCACTTGGCCTTCGCCATCTTCGCCGATCGGGGCGTCCAGACTGGACATCTTAGCGATCGAATTTTCGAGGTCACGGATTTTCTCGATGGTCACTCGCAGCTTTTTCGCCACTTCGTTGACGCGGGGCTTGCGTTTAAGTTTGTGCGTTAAGTGTTCCGTTGCTTTTTTATACTTCAGAATTTCTTCGTTCATGTAAACTGGAACGCGGATCATCTTGCCTTGATCGATCACCGCCCGGGAAATCCCCTGCTTGATCCACCAGGCCGCGTAAGTGGAAAATCGAAAACCGCGGTCGGGATCAAATTTCTCGACCCCTTTCATCAAACCGATATTGCCCTCTTCAATCAGATCGCTCAAAGGAACGCCCAAATTGACATACCGCTTAGCGATGCTGATCACCAAACGCAAATTCGATTTGATCATCCGCGCGCGGGCTTCCTTATCTCCTTTTTGGACAAGCTTGGACAATTGGATCTCTTCCTCAGCCGTCAGGAGGGGAATCTTGCGAACATCTTTTAAGTAGGCCTTAATTGGATCCATAATTTCCTAATTTTCTTATCGTCTAGCTTTCGCTGATTTTGCTGATTTTTTCGTCACGAGTTTCCCTTTACCTGCCGCGGCACTTTTTTGTTCTAACGCGGCCTGGGCCGCTGCCAATCGGGCAATCGGTACTCGGAAGGGTGAACAGCTGACATAATCCATACCCACTTTTTGACAAAAATGGATGGAGGCCGGATCACCGCCGTGCTCTCCGCAAATGCCTATCTTCAATTTCGGCTGCACCGAACGGCCGCGCTGAACACCAATATCAATCAACTGGCCAACGCCGCTGACATCGATGCTTTGAAACGGGTCCTCTGGCAAGATGCCCTTGGAGATATAATCTGGCAAAAATCCGCCGATATCATCGCGGGAGAAACCAAATCCCATTTGCGTTAAATCATTGGTCCCAAATGAAAAGAACTCCGCGACCTCAGCGATGCTGTCCGCGGTCAAGCAAGCCCGCGGGATTTCAATCATGGTCCCGAAAAGATAAGTGATTTTTTTAATACCGTATTTATTGCAGGTCTGCTGATAAACAGTCTCGACGATGTCCTTCTGGTTTTTCAACTCGTTGACCGAACCTAAAACCGGGATCATGATCTCCGGCAATACTTTTTTTCCTTCGCGTTCCAACTCCACGGCTGCCTCGAAAATCGCCCGCACTTGCATCTCGGTGATTTCCGGATACGTGATCCCCAGACGGACACCACGATGCCCCATCATCGGATTGGATTCTCGCAAACCAGCGGCCCGTTTCTCGAGCGCTTCCATATCAATCCCCAAACTGTTGGCCAAACTCTGCAAGGCCTCTTTATTGTGAGGAACAAACTCGTGCAACGGTGGGTCTAAAAGCCGGATCGTGACCGGAAAACCCTCCATCGCCTGCATGGTCCCCTTGATGTCTTTCTTCACGTGCGGAAACAATTCATCCAAGGCGTTGCGACGTTCATCTGCCTCTTTTGAAACAATCATCTTGCGCAACTTAAAGAGCGGCTCCTCGGAATTTTTTCCATAGAACATATGTTCCGTACGAAAAAGCCCGATCCCCTCGGCACCAAAAGCCCGTCCCTTGGCAGCGTCGTCGGGAGTGTCGGCGTTGGTACGGATTTTTAAAATGCGGATCTGGTCGCAAATCTTTAAAAAGTCATTAAAGACTTTATTTTCTTCGGTCGCGTCAATCATCGGCAGACGACCTTCATAAACGATCCCCTTCGTACCATTGAGGGTGATCCACTCGCCTTCCTTTAAGGTATGACCATTGACTTTCATGACTTTTTCTTCTTCATCGATGTCGATGTCCGAACAACCCACAACACAGCACTTGCCCCATCCCCGGGCGACTAAGGCGGCGTGCGAGGTCATTCCTCCTCGAGCGGTTAAAATCGATTCCGCGGCCCGCATCCCCTCGACGTCTTCAGGATTGGTTTCTTCGCGCACCAAGATCACTTTTTCACCGCGTTTAAACCACTTCACCGCGTCCTCGGCATTGAAGACAATCCTTCCGCTGGCCGCACCCGGCCCGGCAGGAAGACCTTTTTTGCTCAACACCTTGGCACTCTTCTCTTCTTTAGGATCAATGACCGGATGAAGCAATTCATCCAACTGCGACGGTGTCACGCGTCCAATCGCTTCTTCTTTGTTAATCAAACCTTCTTTCAACATGTCCATCGCCACCCGCACCGCCGCCGGCCCATTGCGCTTACCAGATCGGCACTGCAGCATGTAAAGTTTTCCCTCTTCAATCGTGAACTCAATGTCCTGCATGTCATGATAATGCTTTTCAAGACGCTGACGGATGCTTTCCAATTCTTTGTAAAGTTTTGGATTGAACTGCTCCAAGGTTTGTAAACTCTTGTTATACTCACTCTGCGAATATTTGTTGATCGGTGCCGGCGTACGAATTCCAGCCACCACATCTTCGCCCTGGGCATTGACGAGATACTCGCCGTAAAATTTATTGTCGCCGTTGCCAGGATTGCGAGTAAAAGCCACACCCGTTGCTGAGGTGTCACCCGTATTCCCAAAGGCCATGGCCTGAACATTCACTGCAGTTCCCCAAGCATCAGGGATCCTTTCGATCCGACGGTAAGAGACCGCGCGTTTCCCGTTCCAAGAAGCAAATACCGCGGTGACTCCACCCCACAATTGTTCCATAGGATCGTCAGGAAATTCCTTCCCTAAAACTTCTTTGATCTTAAGTTTATAAAGCGCGCAAATTTTTTTCAGGTCTTCGAGATTGAGGTCTTTATCAAACTCAACCTTGCGCTTTTCTTTCACTTCATCCAGGATTTTTTCCAAATGCCGACGCACACCCTTGCCTTCGACCGGCTCAATCCCGGCGGATTTTTCCATGACCACATCCGCGTACATCGTCAAAAGCCGACGGTAAGCGTCATAGGCAAACCGTTCCCCCCCCACTTTGGCGGCCAGTCCCGGAAGCGTTTCTTCGGTCAATCCCACATTCAAAACTGTTTCCATCATCCCCGGCATTGATTTTCTAGCACCAGAACGAACCGAGACCAATAACGGATTTTTGCGGTCACCAAAATTTTTACCCGTAATCTGTTCAATCTTTTTTAAGGCCGCGCTGAGCTGCGCCTTCAACTCGGACGGGTATTTTTTCTTATTGTCGTAAAAGTACGTGCAGATTTCGGTCGTGATGGTGAACCCCGGCGGGACCGGTAACCGCAAATTAGGATGCCCAGCCATCTCCGCCAAATTGGCGCCCTTACCGCCGAGCAAATTTTTCATGTCCGCTTTGCCTTCGGCTTTTCCACCGCCGAAAGAATAAACATATTTCTTCGCCATAACGTCTTTGCCTTTCTTTAAAAGTTAAAAATCATTTGAAAATTTTTCAGTCAAATAATCTTTCAATCGATCGACGGAAACCCGCTCCTGCTTCATGGTGTCGCGGGAACGAACCGTGACCTGTTTATCCTCGAGCGATTGGACATCAACCGTGACACAAAAAAATGTTCCCACCTCATCTTGCCGACGGTACAATTTTCCAATCGCCGCTGTGTCATCATAAACGCACGTCAATGATTTTTGCAAATCCCGACGGAGATTCTTGGCCAAGGCCACGATCTCATGGTTTTTCTTTAACAACGGCAGGACCGCGACCTGGGTCGGAACCAAATTCTTGTGCAAACGCAAGACAACGCGCGTACTTCCTTCCACGTCCTCTTCGTGATAAGCATCGACCAGAAACGCCAAGGCCGCGCGGTCAACTCCTCCCGACGGCTCAATCACGTAAGGAAAAAACTTTTCCTGACTGACCGGGTCCTGATAACGCAAATCCTTGCCAGAGACCTTCGAGTGCTGCTGAAGATCATAATCGGCGCGGTTGGCAATCCCCTCAAGTTCTGACCAACCAAACGGGAAATGATACTCGATGTCGGTACAGCCTTTCGCGTAATGGGCCAATTCGTCGTCAGCATGGACACGCCGGCGAAGGTTTTCTTTCTTGAGTCCTAAATTGAGATACCAATCGAAACGGTCCTCAATCCATTCTTGATGGGATTGTTCGGCTTGATAGGGATGAGTGAAATACTCGATTTCCATTTGCTCGAATTCTCTGGTACGAAAAGTGAAATTGCCAGGGGTCACTTCATTACGAAACGACTTACCGACCTGGGCGATCCCAAAGGGAAGACGTTTGCGGCTGGTATCAACGCAATTTTGAAAATTCACGAAAATCCCTTGCGCGGTTTCCGGCCGCAGATAGGTGATGCTGCTCTCATCTTCAACGGCACCCAAATAAGTTTTTAACATCAGATTGAAGGCGCGCCCTTCGGTAAAATCTTTTGATCCGCATTCCGGACAGGTTTTTCCGACGTGATCCTTCCGAAACCTCTTTTTACACTTCTTGCAATCAACTAAAACATCGGAAAAATTCTCGGTATGCCCCGAGGCCTTCCAAGTATTGGGATGCATAAGGATACTGGCATCCAGGCCGAGCATATCATCTCGTTCGTGAACAACCGATTTCCACCAGGCCTGTTTGAGATTGCGCTTCAACTCGACCCCTAAGGGGCCGTAGTCCCAGGCGCTGCCCAAACCACCATAAATTTCTGAAGATTGAAAGATAAAGCCGCGTCTCTTGCACAGCGAGACGATTTTATCCATATCGACGATCAATGCCATACCTTTGCCATCAAAACCACCAATCCGGTCAAAATTAAGAAAGAAATAATATTTTATCGAAAAGGCTTTGCATTTGCAAGGCTTTTGTCGCTAAAGAAAAATTGAGTTTCAAGTCTCATGTTACAAGTGACAAGGACTTTATCATAAATTTTTTTATTTGAAACCTGTAACCTGCAACTTGGGACCTGTAACTTGGGACTTGTTACTTTCCAGGGACAGCCCCCTTATTTTTCTCAACTTTAAGACAGCTGGGTCTGGCCCCCCAGGATGATGGCAAATGGGGACGGTGAGGTTCCCCGGAGATTTATAATTGGATGATTGTTACGGTTACGGTGGGGGCGGCGGGAAAGAGTTCACCAACGACCGTCTGGATAGCGGTGCTGACATCAAAACTCACACGCACTTTATGGCTGGCGACTCCTCCGGTCATGATAATAGGACCGGAGAAGGTGGCGGTGTTTGCCGTTATTCCTCCGGGGATCGTAACGGTGCATTCTGCGGCTGAAGCAGCGATACCAGTCGCTGTACAACCGCCGCCTACACCGATCGCTGCTGTTGTATAATTGCTCCCATCATTACCTTTAATCGTAAAAGTAGCAGAAGGGGTGACCCGGGACTGCGTATATGTCCCGTCAGGGATGTTAACGCCGGATATAAAATTGCCGGCTGCCGCCCCCGAAGAAGCAGAAGCAATATCAATCGTCGTTGATGACCCGTCAAGAACCGTTATCCATGCGGTCCCATTCCATAATTCAAACTTCGTGAGTGTGACTTTGTAAACCGTTGCGGGGCCAACAGCCAAAGCAGGAAAAGTTCCTAAGAAAATCATGAGAATAAAAATAAAAAATATTCTCCACAATCTTTTCGCCACCCTACGACCTCCCTGCTTCCACAACAAAACCGCTTGACTCAACTTTACGCTCAAGGATGATGTCATATTCCCTTTCCACAGGAATAAGCAACCTCTCCTTTAAATCATTCCTGGGAAAGGCTTCTTGAGAAAATTTCACCGCCCCTAAAATATCCGAAAAAGTGTTGAAGGCCACATTCAAACGAAGCCGCCCTCCGTACTCCTGATCCCCTTTATTATCATCCCAGGTATAAACTTCCAATTGGACGTGTTCATTCAGGCTTACTTCAAGACGGGATTTCCATCCCAATTTATCATCAAAACTTTTAAAATCATACCAGAAACCGCTTCCATAAATCTTTAACCACGACATATAGGGAACGGGCGCCCCTAATTCATAATCAATCCCATCAGCCACCCGCTCAATGGTTGTAGAGGCCGCGGAAAAATCCGCCTCCTTTTTATTGGTGAGCCCGCCAAAGTAAGTATTCACCCGCCCCTCAAGGATTTGCCCCAAAACCTCGAAACCGAGCCCCGCCCTGGCGTGCCGATGCAAATCCTGATAATCCAGGAATGTATTCACACCGACAATCCAGTCCTCCGAGGCGAGCTTTCGATATCCTAATCCCAAATTATAAATGCCGCGCTCATCGCGGATATTCACACGCGGCTGGATAAAAATTGTATCTTTTTTTTCTTCGTCCTGGGTTAGAGGCTGGACTGTCTGGAAATAAAAGGTTGGCTTTTTATCTGTTTCGAGCTGGATGGAATATTCGATGCGTTTGACCCACTTAGGCAATGGGTCGTCTTCTGCCTGAACAATAGAAAAACCAAGCAGGAAAAATAATGCCCATACGACCGGAATAAAAAAAGTGCGTTTCATTCGCTCCTTTATTGGAATTGCTTGTATTTTAACAAAATTTTAACTTCATACAAAATAAATAATTTTTTTTTGTCGCACTTTAAATTTTAATTTTCGCCAATTCTTCCACGGTGATGGAAAAACTATGCGCCTTCGCGGGAAATTTTTTCGCACTCACATCGCTACGAAACTGCTTAACACCTTTGCGAATCGCTTGTCCCAAATCCACATACTGCTTAGCGAATTTCGGACGAAACCTTTCAAACAAACCTAAAAGATCATGTGTGACAAGAACTTGGCCATCGCAATGCGCTCCCGCCCCGATCCCAATGGTCGGAATTGCCAAAGAGCTGGTCACCAGCTTCGCGATTCGGTCCGGGATGCATTCTAAAACCAGACTAAAACATCCTTTTTCGGCCAATGACTTGGCCTGCGCCATAATCTTGATAGCACCTTGAGCATCTTTTCCCTGGACTTTAAACCCGCCGATCTTGTCCACGGTTTGCGGAGTCAATCCGACATGCCCCATCACCGGAATTCCTGATTTAACAATCGCTTCGGCCATCTTCAAACACCCATCAAACCATTCCAATTTCACCGCGTCACAGCCTGCTTCCTTCACAAAACGCTTAGCACAAAAAACCGCGTGCTTCAAACCGCTCTGAAACGCGTCATAAGGCATATCACCAACCAAAAGGGCATGCTTGACCCCGCGGTTAACCGCCTTGGCATGATGCAACATGATCTCCATCGTGACTTCGCGCGTCGATTCCAATCCTAAAACCACATTGGCCAAAGAATCACCAACCAGAACCATATCGATGCCGCATTGATCGATGAAGCTGGCTAAAGGAAAATCGTAAGCGGTCAGCATCGTGATTTTCTGACCCCTTGCCTTCTTATCGAGAATATCTTGGGGATTGAGTCGTTTTGACATGTTGATCTTTGGTCTGCGTTAAATATTGATCAATCTTTCTTGCCGCTTTTTTGCCGGAGACAAAGGCGTCCATGATCGATTCCGTACCAGTGACAATATCACCGGCGGCAAAAATTCGGCGCTCGGAACTCAGGCCCGCGCCTTCATCAACCCAAACCGTTCCCTCATCCGTATACCTGAGCTCCGGCAGCCACTGACGAAGAAAATGGTTTGCTTCCCGGGGGGCCGTTAAAATAACGGTGTCTGCTGCCATTTCAAAATCAGCGTCGGGAACCGGTAAAATCTGCCAATGGCCGTCCCCCTGCGGATCGGCAAAATCCATTTGCAAACAGCGGATCGACTTAACCCATTGTTTCTCACGTGCCGTGATTTCTTTGAGCTGCGCCAGCGGTCTTAACTCAACGCCCTCTTCTTTGGCGTATTGCAATCCTTTTGAAAAGGCCAGGAGCTCTTCTTCAGTCTGGGCAAAGACCAGGCTGACTTTTTTGCCAAATCGGACACACATCCGTCCGCAGTCCGCCGCCTTATCGTCGGAACCGATGACAACCACTTCCTCGCCTAACTTGACCGCGGATTTTTTGGCAAACCCTTCCGGTGTCAAACCGTTCACTTGAAACAAAAATTCTTCAGCATAATACACCCCGCCAAAATGTGTTCCGGAGGCTAGCGTTGGCGCGGCGCGGCCCAGCCCAACCGCCAAAAGGACCGCGGCAAAACCTTGGGCAAACAAATCATCCAATGTGATGGAGCGGCCAATGCCGCAATGACAACGGATATCGACTCCTAACAGTCGAACATCTTGGATCTCCATATCCAAAACGGATTTTGACAAACGGAATGACGGCAGCAAATAACGCAGTTTTCCGCCTGGCAAGGCCAAGGCCTCAAAAATCGTCACCTGATAATTCCGTCGCGCCAATTGGCTGGCCGCGCTCAACCCCGCCGGGCCTGAACCAACGATCGCCACTCTCTGCCCCGTAGGCTTAAGGGGTCGTTGAAAAAATGTTTTCTCCCGTCCCTGCTCAGCGATGAAGCGTTCGATTTCGCGCACCCGGATGGGTGTTGAGGAAAAAGGATCATCCTTTTCCAAAATGGCCGGTTCTGGACAAACCCGAGAGCAGATGAGCGGAAAATCATTTTCTTCTTTCAATTTTTTGTACGCGGAGGCAACATCCCCCTCGCGAAGGATGCGCATGACCGCCGCGATATCCGTTCCTAACGGACACTGAGCTTGGTCCTCTTTACGATTCCCCTGCGGAAACCGGCGGGCCTCTTCCACCGCCACCTTTTTAGACAGCGTCAGCTCAAATTCCTCAAAATTCTTTTTTCTTTTTTCCAAAGGCTGCACGGCAATCCTGTCCCAAGTCTCATGTTGCAAGTCACAAGTGATAAAGCTTTTGTCTCAAATCTTTTTTTCTTGGCACTTGTAACTTGAGACTTGTTACTATTTAGTTTCTTTTAAAAAATTCGCAAACATTTGTTTTATCGATTCCGGATTGGTCAACGTTTCCGTCGAAAAAGCAAGACCTTGATCGACGAAGGCAGAAGCAAAGGCCTCTTTGCGTATCCGCAAATCATCATAATCAACACTTTGCGCCTCAAAGATGGGA
>JAHFFT010000016.1 GCA_023247795.1 Candidatus Omnitrophota bacterium | reverse complement strand
TTCCCGACGAGAAAATCCATCTGCGGTTGGCAGAACCCAATGCCTCACGGATTTTTTATATCAAATACGCGCTGCAAAAGGGGATGTCTTTAGAAAAGATCCAGGAATTGAGCAAAATCGATATTTGGTTTTTGGCGCATATTGAACAGATTTTGCAGTTTGAAAATCAATTGATCGCGGCTTACCAAAAATCAAAAACGATTGATAAAACGCAATTGCGCAAGGCCAAAGAATATGGTTTCAGCGACGTGCAACTGGCCAAGATCCTTGAGACCTCGGAGCTGGAAGTCCGGCGTCTGCGTAAAGATGGAGGGATCAAGGCGACCTTCAAACAGGTCGATACCTGTGCCGCGGAATTTGAGGCGTATACACCCTACTATTACTCGACGTATGAAAGTGAAGACGAGGCGGTCATGGAGAATCGCAAGCTTGATGAGAAGCTGGGGAAACGAAAAAAAATCATGATCCTCGGCGGTGGGCCTAACCGCATCGGTCAGGGGATCGAGTTTGATTACTGCTGTTGTCATGCCGCTTTTGCCATGAAAGAATCGGGTTATGAAACGATCATGGTCAATTCCAATCCAGAGACCGTTTCCACCGACTATGACACTTCGGACCGGCTTTACTTTGAGCCGTTGACTTTTGAAGATGTGATGAACATCGTTGATGTTGAGAATCCCGATGGCGTTATCGTTCAGTACGGCGGGCAGACCCCGTTGAACCTCGCCCGGCGGTTGCACCAAGCCGGGGTTCCGATCATCGGGACTTCGGTCGACTCGATTGATATGGCTGAAAATCGGCAGCTTTTTTCCAAGATGATCCAAGAGTTGAAGATGTTTCAGCCAGCCAATGGTTCGGCGTTTTCCGTTGAAGAAGCTGTTGCGATTGCCGAACGCATCGGTTATCCAGTTCTCGCCCGACCCTCGTATGTCTTGGGCGGACGGGCCATGCGGATTGTCTATGACCGGGAGTCGCTTTTGGAATTCATTGACGAAGCCAAGGAGGTTTCCGAGGGGCATCCGGTGTTGATCGATAAATTTCTCGAAGAGGCCATGGAGGTGGACGTGGACGCGATCTGCGACGGGGAAGAGACCTTTGTCGCTGGGATCATGGAACATATTGAAAATGCCGGTATCCATTCCGGTGATTCCGCCTGTGTTTTGCCGCCGCACACCATCAGCGAATCATTGATGAATCAGATTAAAATTTATACGCGCGATATCGCTAAAAGGTTAAAAGTGATTGGACTGCTGAATATCCAATACGCGATCAAAGGCAGCCGGATTTATATTCTCGAGGTGAATCCGCGGGCCTCGCGCACGGTCCCGTTTGTCGGTAAGGCCACGGGATTGCCGATCGCGAAGATCGCCGCCCGGGTCATGGTTGGCGAGAAATTGAAAGATTTGGCCTTGCCGCAGCAAGTGGAGCTCAAACATTTTTCAGTCAAGGAATCGGTGCTGCCGTTTTCCAGATTCTCCGGCGTTGATATCGTTTTAGGTCCGGAAATGAAATCAACCGGCGAGGTCATGGGGATTGCCAATACCTTTGGCCAGGCCTTTGCCAAATCGCAGATCTGTGCTAATCAAGCGCTGCCCAAGACGGGACAGATTTTTATCAGCGTCAACGACGTTGATAAACGCCATATCCTGTTTATGGTCAAGCGGCTCAAGGATTTGGGGTTTCAGCTGGTATCAACGCGCGGGACCGCCAAGGTTTTGCAGTCGAGCGGTGTTGAGGTCCAGGTGGTGGAAAAATATGGCGAAGGTAAGAACGATCTTTTGACGTTGATCCAAAACAAGAAAATCCAATTGATCATCAACACCCCGTCGGGGAAACGCAGTCAGTCGGACATGCGGGCCATCCGCGCGGCAGCGATCCTTCATAACGTTCCGTGCATCACGACCCTGCAAGGGGCCTGGGCCGCGGTCAATGGGATTGAGTCTAGTCTGGCCAAAGAGTTTACCGTTCAGGCCCTGCAAGATTATTATGGTGTCATAAAAATGGTGGACAGAGTAAAAATTTTTTAATATAATAGAGTCAATTAACAAATCTTATTATTTTATTTTTGTTTAAGATTAGTTATTTGATCTAAAATGAAATATATACCAAAACATGAAGTAGCACAAAGACTTAAGTCTGAAAATTTGTGGTGGGAAAAGCCTCATCTAATTCCATCCAGATTCTCCAAACACAAGCCACGCCCTTACCTCGAGATGTTTTATCCTTCTATAACAGAAAAAAATATCCAAAGAGCGGTTGTTTTACTGGGTCCTAGACGCATTGGAAAAACTGTTTTATTGCACCATACAATACAAAAGCTCATAGCGAATGACATTGCTCCTCTAAAAATTTGCTATATATCGGTTGATCATCCTCTCTATAATGGGTTAGATTTAGAATCTTTTTTAGAATCTTATAAGGAGGCAACTGGGGTCGACTACAAGATGGAAGAGTGCTTTATTTTTTTTGACGAGATCCAATATCTTAAAGACTGGGAAATTTATCTTAAATCACTTGTCGACACATATAAAAATATTAAGTGCATTACTTCTGGTTCATCCGCAGCAGCATTACGACTAAAAAGCATTGAATCTGGAGCGGGTCGTTTTACAAATTTTTTATTACCGCCACTAACATTTTATGAGTATTTGATTTTATTAAAAGAAACTAACTTAGTTCATGTTCACAAATCGGAACGAGGTTTTTTAGATGGATTCGTTACAGAAGATATTGATGGACTTAATCGGTGTTTTATTGATTATTTGAATTTTGGAGGATACCCAGAAGTCGCGCTATCAGAAGAAATACAGAAAAATCCTGGCCAGTTTGTAAAAAGCGATATTATTGATAAAGTATTATTAAGAGATCTTCCCAGTTTATATGGGGTTCAGGATATCCAAGAGCTCAACTATCTTTTTACCACCTTAGCTTATAATACGGCACAAGAAATTTCGCTTGAGAAATTATCTCAAGGTTCCGGTGTGGCAAAGAATACGATTAAGCGTTATATAGAATATCTTGAAGCGGCGTTTTTAATTAAAACGATACATAGGGTAGATAGAACAGCAAAAAGGTTTAGAAGGGCGAATTTTTTTAAAGTATATTTAACCAATCCGTCGATGAAAGCGGCATTATTTAATCTTGTAAGTGAGAATGACGAATCTATGGGGAATTTGGTTGAGACTGCCGTTTTTTCTCAATGGTTCCATGTTCCAGAGTTGTTATTACATTATGCTCGTTGGGCGGGTGGGGAAGTCGATATCGTATTATTGGGCCCAAAGCAAAAAGCAGAATGGTCGATTGAAGTAAAGTGGTCGGATCGTTATTTTGAGCACCCCGAAGAGTTGAAAAGTGTGATTCAATTTTGCCATGAGCAGAATCTAACGCAGGCGATGGTGACTACAAAAACGATTCAAAAAGTGAAGATGTTCAAAAATGTAAATTTGTATTTTACCCCTGCAAGTCTTTATTGCTATATGCTTGGCTATAATGTTATCCATCGCCAGGCATTACTGTCAGGGCTTGCGAAAAATGGTGAAATTTCCTGAAAAGATAAGATAAAGACTTAATTGTTTTAAGCTTCAAATCAAAGTTGGCACAAAACCAGCATATCGCAAGGGGATGTTGATACAATATTTAACCCTTTGTATGAAAAAAATAACAGTAGCAACCACCGACAGTAAAATTTTTTTGATTCCTTGCAGAGAATTTTCAACGGATAAAGCGGCAAAAGAGAATGAACTGCAGGATTATTATGGTATTAAAAAGAATTCGTGTGTTGTATAATGAAGTTACTAGATAATAGGCAGAATGATGAAAAATCAGACAGTGCCCCAGAACCCAGTTGCCCAGGATCCCAGAAAGGCGTTTTATAAATTTGGTCTCCCATTTTTTAGACTGGGGGACAGGGAGACAGGCGCGCTGGGTAACTTACCAAAAGGAATCCCATGTGCGGAATCATTGGAATCGCCAATCATAAAGAAGCTGCTAAGGTCGCTTTTTTAGGTCTTTATGCTTTACAGCACCGAGGAGAAGAGGCCGCCGGTGTCGCCAGTTACGACGGACGAGAAATTCGGATGGTCAAAAATCCCGGATTGGTCGCGGACGCGATCAACGCTACGGCGCTTGAGGAATTGAAGGGCCTGGTTGCCATTGGCCATTGCCGTTATTCAACGACCGGGTCTAGCAATTACAAAAATATTCAGCCATTTTTGGTATCGCATAAAGGCCGGCCGATCGCCGTCGCCCATAACGGAAATTTAACAAATACCGAGGAGCTTTATCGTCGGCTGGAAGAGGAAGGGTCCATTTTTCAGACCTCGATGGACTCCGAGCTCATTGTTCATCTCTTGGTACGGTCGCGCAATGGCGCAGACATGAAAAAATGGTTCCAGGAAGTCCTTTCTCAGCTGGAGGGGGCGTTTTCGTTGATCTTTTTGGTTGGCAACAGCGTCGTCGGGGCCCGCGACCCACAGGGCTTTCGTCCTTTGTGTTTGGGAAAACTCGAGGGGGAATATATCCTTGCCAGTGAAAGCAGCGCTTTGGATATTATCAAAGCGCAGTTCATCCGAGAATTAGAGCCGGGTGAGATTGTCATCATCACGGGCAGCAAAATTGAGACCTGCTTTTTGCCAAAAAAGGTTGAACATAAGAGCCAATGCATTTTTGAAAATGTTTATTTCTCCCGGCCGGACAGCCATATCTTTGATGATAATGTTTATCAGGTGCGCAAACGTTTGGGCGCGCGATTGGCCGATGAGCATCCTGTTCTCGACGCTGATTTTGTCATGCCGATTCCGGATTCCGGGGTCTATGCCGCGCTTGGTTACGCGCAAAAGTTGAACAAGCCTTATGAAGTGGGGATGATCCGTAACCATTATGTGGGCCGCACGTTTATCCAACCGACCCAATTCATTCGGGATTTTCGGGTACGGGTGAAATTGAATCCGATCCATGATGTTTTGAATGGGAAAAAAGTGGTGGTGGTGGAAGATTCGATCGTCCGAGGAACGACCAGCCGCAGCCGTATTGAAGAGATCCGTCGGGCCGGTGCTAAAGAGATCCATTTGCGGATCAGTTGCCCGCCGATCAAATATCCCTGTTTTTACGGGATTGATTTCCCCAGCAAGAAAGAATTGATCGCTTCGAAAAAAAGTGTCGCAGAAGTGGCAGAGTTCATTGGTGTGGATTCTTTGGAATATCTGAGTCTGGAAGGGATGTTATCGGTCATGAAAAAGTCCGACGATTTTTGTCATGCCTGCTTTACCGGAAAATATCCTGTTAAAATTCCTAAAAATAAAAGCAAATACCTGCTTGAGCAGCAATAACACATGATGGGCAAATTCATTTTTATTACCGGAGGAGTTGTTTCAAGTTTGGGCAAGGGGATCGCTGCTGCCTCGATCGGCAAACTGCTCGAGGCGCGCGGGCTCAAAGCCGCCATGATCAAGTGCGATCCTTATTTGAACGTGGACCCCGGGACCATGAATCCTTTTCAGCACGGCGAGGTCTATGTCACCGACGACGGGGCAGAGGCCGACCTTGATTTGGGCCACTATGAACGATTTACCAATATCCACGTGAGCCGGGATAGCAATATCACGACCGGAAAAATTTATTATTCGGTCATCACCAAAGAACGCCGGGGAGATTATTTAGGCAAAACAGTACAAATCATTCCACATATCACCGATGAGATCAAGCGCGACATCATGAAGGCCAGCCGGGACAGCAAGGCGGACGTGACGATCGTGGAGATCGGCGGCACGGTCGGCGATATTGAAAGCCTACCATTTTTGGAAGCCATTCGTCAGATGCGCTGGGAATTGGGAGAGCATAGTGCCATTGATATTCACGTGACTTTGCTCCCTTACATCAAGGCCGCAGGTGAGCAGAAAACCAAACCAACACAGCACAGCGTCGGCCGCTTGCGAGAGATCGGGATCATCCCCGACATCCTCTTATGCCGGACGGAAAGACCTATCAGCAAGGAACAGCGAGAGAAGATCGCGCTTTTCTGCAATGTGGAAAAAGAAGCTGTGGTGGAGGCGAGCGACGTCGAGCATATTTATGAAGTCCCGCTTTCTTTAAAGGAACAGGGGCTGGATGATTTGATCTTAAAGCGTTTGAACATCAAGCGCGCGGACAAAGGGCTTAGCAATTGGAAACGGTATGTGGTGGATCGTCTCAAAAATCCTAAACACGAAATCAAAATAGCGGTTGTCGGAAAATATATTTCCCTGCCCGACGCGTATAAATCCATTTATGAGGCGTTGGTGCACGGCGGGATCGCGAACAACACCAAAGTCAATATTCATAAAGTCGATTCGGAGGATTTAGAAAAAGGGAAAAGTCTCGACCCATTTTTGGCGGACGCTCAGGGGATTCTCATTCCCGGCGGATTTGGGGAGCGGGGCATTGAGGGCAAGATCGCCGCTGTTCAGTACGCGAGAGAAAAACGGATTCCCTTTTTCGGGATTTGTTTAGGGATGCAGGTGGCCACCATTGAATTTGCCCGGCATGTCTGCGGTTTGAAAGAGGCCAACTCAACGGAGTTTAATAAATCCACGGCGGTACCGATCATCAGTTTGTTGGAAGAACAAAAACATATCAAACATTTAGGGGCGACGATGCGGCTGGGGCTGTACACCTGCAAATTGATCAAAGATTCGAAGAGTTTTCAAGCCTATCAGCAGGAGAGCATCAACGAACGGCACCGTCATCGCTATGAATTTAACAATGAATTCCGAAAGACGTTGGAAGCAAAGGGGTTTGTTTTTGCCGGTCAGTATCCGCAAAAAGGACTGGTCGAGATCATCGAGATCAAAGACCATCCTTGGTTTGTGGCTTGCCAATTTCATCCGGAATTCCAATCAAAACCGGATAAGGCGCATCCGTTGTTTCGCGAATTCATTCGGGCGGCGTTAAAGAGAGTGAATAAATGAATAGGTTCCCAGGTTCCCTGTTCCCCAGAGCGCCAGTTGTCTGAATTATAAAGTTTTGGTGCTGGGGAACTGGAGTGCTGGGTACTGGGTTTTTTAAAGAATTTTTACACGCGCGGGTGGCGGAATTGGTAGACGCGCACGTTTGAGGGGCGTGTGGGGTAACCCATGTGGGTTCAAGTCCCACCTCGCGCATATGATTATTTTGAAAAGTCTCCAGTTGCCAGGTCCCCAGTGTCCCAGATAAATGTTCAGGAAGCCACCCGGCGACACCGCTTTAAAACCGGGGCGCAGGGTACCCGGAGCGCAGGGGCACTAAAAAATTTATGACCAAAGACATCAAAATCAGCGCCAGCATCCTTTGCGCTGATTTTATAAAATTGGGCGATGAGATCAAGAAATGCGAAGACGCGGGCGTTGACATGCTTCACGTTGATGTGATGGATGGGCATTTTGTCCCCAATATCACGATCGGGCCCATGATCGTCGAGGCGGTGCGCACGATTACCAAACTTCCGATCGAGGCCCATTTGATGATTGAGCATCCAACGGATTTTATTGATTCTTTCCTCAAGGCCGGAGCAGATATCATTTCGATTCAGGCCGAGTGTTACGGAGCGTTAAGACCGGCCTGCCGGGAATATGGGCAGTATCCCAAAGAGGTGGACACGATCTACTCCGATCGGGCCCGGGCCGACATTAAAAAAATCCATGCTCATCGGAAGAAGGTTTTTATGGTGATCAATCCGGGTACCCCGCTTTGCATCCAATCCCTTTACAATGAGATCGACGGTGTGTTGATAATGTCGGTCAATCCCGGATTTGCCAAGCAGAAATTCAATCCTTCAGTAATTTCAAAGATCCAAGGTCTGCGCCTGCGCTTCGATGGCGATATCGAGGTAGATGGCGGCATCAATGATTTGACCGCACCCGAGGTGATCAAAGCTGGCGCGAATATTTTAGCCACGGCCAGCTATTTTTTTGGTTCGGATAACCCAAAAGAATTTGTCAAGGCATTGAAAAGTTTTGGGAAGGATTGATTTTATTCTGACGGGATGATTCTGGACGGGGATCCCTGCCCCTGGCGGGATGATTTGCATATCGCTTAAAGAACATGGTATATTTGATTATGGATATCCCAAAAGACATGTCGCTGTTTCAAGGAAAAAAACTAAAGAACGGTCAGACCGCCATTGAATATCTGCTGGTGCTTGCGGCCGCGACCATCATTGCCTTGGTTGGTTTCAACACCTTCTTGCCGCGTAGCCAGCAGCAGGCGAATGAATTTTTTAATAAGGCGTCGCGAGCGATCATGGGGGAATCCGCAGCGAGGGTTGTCGATTTTCAGGCAAATAAACTCATTTCAGATAAAGTCCGCACGTTTCGCCGCAATTATCCTTAATTAAGTTTCAAGTCTCATGTTGCAGGTCTCAAGTCATTTGTAACTTGGGCCTTGTCGCTTGTTACTTGTTTTCTTTTCTTTTGTCCCGCACGAAATTGCTTTGTTCCACACTTTTGGCGTACTTTTTAAGTTCGGCCCCAATTTCGCCTATCTGCGCCACGTGGGTAATGGTATGGGTGGCGGAACTCACGATCCCAATGGATATCGAGAGCAGTCCGGTTTTGATGGTGTTGCCTCGCCGGTCTTTGCCGACGACGCTTTTGGTTTGACGATCGGTTTGATTATAAAAGGAAGGAACGATTTTTTTGAATTCTTCGATAATTCTCTCACAGGTTCGGTCCATAACATCATCGTCGGTGATGATGACAAAGTCGTCTCCACCAATATGGCCGATAAACGCTTCCGGGCCGGCACAATGGTTGAGCGCTTTAATCAGCAACTCGGCCGTTCGCTTGATCACATCATCGCCCTTTTCAAAACCATAATTGTCATTATAGATTTTGAATTTGTCCAGATCCGCATAGCCGACCGCGAACGGTTTTTTTGAGCGGATGCGCAATTGCAATTCTTCCATGATTGAGGTGTTGCCGGGAAGATGTGTCAGCGGATTAGCGTCTAAGTTACGGACGGTCTGGCGTAGAATCATGCGGATACGGGCCAAAAGGGTTGTCGGTTCGAAAGGTTTGACGATATAGTCATCGGCCCCGGCCTCAATTCCACCGACCATGTCTTTCACTTCGCCTTTACCGGTCAACATGACGACTGGGATATGTTGCAGTAGGATATCTTTTTTTACAATTTTGACAAATTCGATGCCGCTGAGCTGCGGCATCGTAAAATCACAGATGACCAGGTCCGGATGTTTGATCCGCATCATTTCCAGTCCAACTTTTCCGTCCGGGGCCTGAATAACGTCGTATTGATCCGACAAAGTCAACTCCAGGACATCGAGAATGTCGGGATCATCATCAATCGTTAAAATGGTTTGCTTTGGCATATCAACTCCTGAATCTCGTTACCCAGTCCCCAGCGCCCCGGTGCCAAGTGTTTAAAATCGGGCAGCTGGGTTTTAGGGAAATTGGAATGCTGGCAGGTTTTGTTTGACCGGCAGCGTAAAATAAAAGGAAGCCCCTTCATTGATTTTGCTGGTGACCCAGATGGTCCCATGATGCGCTTCAATAATTTTTTTTGTCAGGGGCAGCCCTAAGCCGGTGCCCTTAACGGTTTGGTTGATCGGATTATCGACCCGATAAAATTCATTGAAGATTTTATCCAAATCTTCTTCGCTAATCCCGATCCCTGAATCAGAAATTGCGGTTGTTATTTTTTCGTGATCAGCGGTGATTTGAATACTGATCAATCCTTGCTCAGGGGTAAACTTAATCGCATTGCCGATGAGGTTGATCAAGACTCGTTCGATTTGACTCCGATCCATGGGCACGTCGGGGATTGTCTCGCTCGCGGCAATTTCAAATCGGATGCCCTTGTCTTTGAGCTGCGGTGTCAAAAGGTCGTGAACGCTTTCAATGACGGCAGAGATGGGTTCCTTTGTAAATCGCATTTCCACCTTACCGGATTCGATACGGGAAATATCCAATAATTCATTGATCAACTTCACCAAATTATCAGAATGTTTATTGATTTTTGTTAAACGGTCTTTCACTTTTTCCGGAATTTCTCCGATCTTACCGCTGATCAGAAGCGAGGCATAGCCTTTGATCGAGGTTAAGGGGGTGCGCAGTTCATGCGAAACCGCAGAGATAAAATCAGTTTTGGTTTTGCTGATTTTGTTTACCTCTTCCAAGGCCGACGAAAGCTGTTTTGTTCTTTCTTGGACTTTGAGTTCGAGGCTGTGTCGGGCGCGGTAGACTTGTTCAAAGAGCCGGGCGTTTTCCACGACTTGACCGATCTGATCGGACAGGATCGAGACGATTTCTTCGTCGCCTTCCGTGATCGCGCTTCCTTGCGGGGTATTGCCGACAAAAATGAAACCAAGCAATTCGTTCTGGGTGTGAAGGGGAGCAAAAATATAGTGTTTGACGTTAAAAATTTTTGTGAAGGCTTCTTTAGACTCATCAAACTCGCGAAGGGAAGACAAGAGTTCGTTGATTCGTAAAGGCCGGCGTCCTTTTAGGTATTGATGGAGAGCGTTGATCGCGGCGCGGCCCTCTTCTTTGGAAAACCCGAGATGAAGCTGAACAACAAAATTCTGCGCGTCAGTAACGGCAATTAAAAAACGTTCAAACCCCAATTCGGAAAGGATCGGCTGGTTAAGACGGGCAAAGATTTCCTTTTCATCAAGGGTCGTGCTGATCAGATGCGAAATTTTTTGCAAGGCATCCAGCGCGTTGATCCGCTTGTTGAGCTCTTCTTGCGCTTTATTCAATTCCAGATCGGTCTTGACGATCAATTTGGCTTGTTCGTCCAGTTCATTAAAGGAGTTAGAAAGTTGATGGAGCGAGCCTTGCAGATCCTGGATTCTCAGCCGTCGCTTTCCGATGATCGATAAGAGAATAAGAATGATTATGCTGAAGCCAATAACGGCACAGAAGAGAAACAGCAAAAGGTTGCTGTTAATAAATGCTGTCATTTCATGAATCATGAGCGGGTGTTTAGCTAGGCGATGGCGGCGATCGCGATGCTTCCGTTTTGTAGGAAGGTCTTTGTTAAATGTTCCTTCACTTGGGTTGAAGAAATTTCACCATTCGCGTACATTCCGAAGATGGGGACGTCTATGCCTAAAATATTTTTGATCATTCGGATTTCCTGATAAGCGGATCTTCCTAAAATTTTATAACGCAGCAAAGAATCCATAATGAGAATGAATTTTGGTTTTTGACCGCTGAGCTGTTCTTTGATGTCTTGAGCGGCCTCTTCCGCCGCTTCCAGGCAGGCATCCATATTGCCGATCATAATATGGACTGGCGCCTTTGCAATGAGGTTATCTTGACAGACCAGGCTTCCATCGTCAAGGGCGTGGGTTATATTTCTTAAGAGGTAACCATTATTTTTTCCAGGAATTTTGATGCCCAGAGGATAGCGGATTTTTAACTGATTCAAGCCGCTGTCTTTGAGGGACGCGAAGTCTTCGGGGAAAAATTCTTTATAAAGGTTTAAGGCCGGCTGTCCGTCTATGGATTTGAGGACGCGGCCTTCCATCTCATCGATGTTTCGCGGTTTTCCTAACGGCCGCCAGCCGTGTTTGCAGCTCAAAGCGGTCTTCGAGTACCCATTGAAGAGAGCGCCAACGGCCCCTTGCGAAAAAACTTCGTCTTGATCATATTGCCAGCTTTCTTGAAAGCGAAATGAGTCGCAGCTTTTAGCTCCGATGATCGGCAGGATGTTGCCCAGTTGATGTTTCAGTCCTTGGCAGAGGCCTTCGGTATCGTGCAGCAAGCCGTCCATCAAAAAGAGAAAAAGTTTGCGTTGCTGCAGACCGAATCGTGGGGCAATGTTATTGCCGAACGTGGTTCCAGCTGAGAGCATGTTTTGCATCGGCAAATGTGTCACATAACCGGTTTCGATTTTCAATTCATCCGTAGAAAGTGCGAAGATTCCGATCCCGCGGTCAGCGACCCAATCCGGCAGAATGATCCCGGCCGTGCTGCAGCCGATGAGGCAGGTGTTGGGGATGATTTTTTGAGTGATTTTGAGGATTTCTTGAGGGGCATAATGGGCGGTATTGAAGATCATGGCAAAGGAAGGCTGGTTATCATTCAGTTGCTTGAGCGCTTCTTGGAGGGCTTCCTGAGTTGCTAATGGAGTGTTGGTCTGTTGGCTGAAACCAATTCCTACCTGTGTCGGCATAGCAATAATTCTCCACGGAAATTTGACCAAGTTTCAGTTCAATATATCATATTTCAAAAATCGGTGTCACTGTTATTTGTTGAAAGATGGGCTGCCGTGTTGATCCAGGCACCCCGGGAGTTCAACCGGGGTTGAACTCCCGGGGTTTGGTGCCCCACCGGATTTTTATTTGATCTCGATGGAAAATATGATAAGATGGTCACCGTTTTAGCCAAAATTTTCGGCCCCATCGTCTAGCCTGGTCAGGACGGATGGTTCTCAGCCATCAAACACCGGTTCAAATCCGGTTGGGGCTATTTTTACCATCTTTTCTTCCGGAAATATTCCTTGTAAGCCTTAGAGCTCGTTATTAAAATGATCTAAACCATATTTTTTACTTTAGAAAGATTTGAGAGTAGAGAGATCAGATGAATTCATTTAAACATGATCGAGTGAATTTACCTTTAGGGTCGATATGGTTGATGAACGCAATCGCCGAATGTAAGGGCAAACAGGAATTATATACGAAACAATCGTCACAGATTTTAAAGACGCTCCTTGAAGTGGCGCTGATCGAGAGCGCGGAGTCATCCAACCGTATTGAAGGCGTCACGGTTGAAAGAGACCGTCTTAAACCTTTGATCATTGGCCACAGCAAACCGCGCGACCGCTCTGAGGAAGAGATTGCTGGTTATCGTAAAGCGCTGGATTTGATACACAGCAAACACAAAAGTTTACGGATGACTCATCAGACGATTAAAGAATTGCATCGCTTATGTCGTGGCGAGTCGTGGGATGCTGGCAAGTGGAAAGAAAAGGACAACGATATCATCCGTAAACATCCTGACGGCCGCGCTGAGGTTATCTTTAAGCCGGTAAGCGTCTCCCAAACACCGGAGATGATGAAGCAGTTATGCCTTGTTTATGAGAATAGCATCGCCCAATTGAAGTACCCGGATCTTTACGCGATTGGTTGTTTGGTACTGGATTTTTTAAGTATCCATCCTTTTCGCGATGGGAACGGCCGGGTGTCGCGCCTTTTGACGCTCCTTGCTTTGTATCAGCACGGATATCATGTTGGTAAATATATCAGTCTCGAAAGGATTGTTGAGCAAAGCAAAGAAACGTATTACGAGACGTTGAATAAGAGTTCACAAAAGTGGCATCAGGCCTTGCACGATGGGACTCCGTGGTTTAATTATTTTCTCGGGACGATTTTGGCGGCGTATAAGGAATTTGAAGAACGCGCCGGAAATTTTAAACCAGCTCGAGGAGCTAAGACCGATTTCGTGATGAAGGCCATTGAGAGTCAGCACGGTGAATTTTCGATATCAGATATTGAACGCGCCTGCCCCAATGTCAGCCGGGTGATGATTAAAAAAGTGCTTTTTCAAATGCAGCAGGACAAAAAGATCAAATGCCTCGGCAAGGGAAAATCAGCCCAGTGGCAACGAATAGCATACCAACGCGTTAAAGGGTATATTAAATGATATATCAACTTTGGACAAAATTCTGGCGCATAAGAGGTGTGAGATAAGGCGATCTGTTATTGAGGGAGACATCATATTTTTGAAGACGATTTATCCGAGCCGAAAATTGATGAAAAAATATAAAAACGCGGGAACAGGATGCGACTATAAAAGTTTTGTTTTACTCCAATCTTTTTTTTAATTCATTTATCAAAATCGGATCAATGAAAAGACCGATCGATTGGGCTTTTTCAACGTCTTGCCAACTTTTAGCGTAGTCTTTTAAATAGAAGTACGTTATGGCTCGGTTACCGTAGGTTCGCGCTGTTTCTGGATGGGTATCAATTTCTTTGCTGTAATCTTCAAGCGCCTTTTGGTAGTTCCCTAAACTCGAATGAGCGTTCCCACGATTTCCATAAGCCAATAAATTTTCCGGGTTAAGTTGAATGGCTTTATCAAAATCCGCTATCGCTTCCTCAAGCTTATTTAACTTACGAAAAGCATCCCCGCGGTTGCTGTAGGCATCACTATTTTCAGGCTCTAATTTAATAAGTTCAAAATAATCAGCGACAGCCTGTTCAAATGATCCCAAATTGTAATAAGAGTTAGCTCGATAAAAATAGGCTCTTGAATTTTCCGCATTGCTTTTAATAGCCTTATCAAATGAACCGATGGCTTCTGTAAACTTATTTTCGTCGAATAACTTTAGACCATCTTCAAAATCAGCGTCTTCCTTAACATTCAAATGAATAGACATGAGATCTTGAGTGCCGGAAGGAGGCGGGGTGTAAGTGGTAAGGGTTTTTTGATTGGGGATTTTATCATCTTCCGAAATGATGATTTGGGTTTTTGACGGAAAGCCTGCTGGGGGACGGGAGTTAAAGGTAATCCAGAGATCTTTTTGCTTATTAACAGTCCATTTTTCTTGAACAATGTCCTTACTGATCCATTGGATAAAAGCGATGTCTAAACCCGTAAGGACATTGAATTCGAAAATAGGGCTTAATTGATCAATGTGGGAAATGGTGTCTTTCAGGAGTTGGTCGGATCCAATAGGGTTTCCATTGATATGAACAGAGGTTGCTTTGTTGCTCGTCGGAGAATTGTATATGATATCAAAGCTCCGCTGTAGTGGGGGCGGGATTGTTTCGGCAAAGCAAATATTTGATAGTAACAAGACCAACGAAGCCGTAAGGCATTTATTCATAAAGTCCTTCGTTTAGATGGAATGTTTAATTTAACACAACAACCATTGCAACGCAAAGTTTTTTTATCCCTTGGTAAATCCGAATTCCTCTGTAAATTTCTTTGCGGAAAAAGGAATTCTGCTATAATGTTCTCGTTTTAGGTTTATTTAGTTCAACTCTAAAGACTTAATTAAAGATGAAGTCATTAAAATCCCCTTTTCTCGCCATCAATTTTTTTGCCATTTTTTTGGTCTCCTCTGTACTGGCCCAGCCGATATCATCGATGGAGAATCGTAAGCCCTTCCAGGAAAAGCTCGACGCCCTCATCAAAAATTATAAGTCGCTCAATAAGCATAATCAAGAATTGGAGGCCAAACTCGATGAGGCCCGCCAAAAATTGTTTGCTTATAAGGAAACCTTAGCGCAGCGAGCGGTCCAGCTCCTGACCCTTGAAAAACGTTTAGAATCCCAGCCAAAACCTTCCGAAAGAGCTGAAAACCTGCAGGCGGCCTTGAAAGCAAAGGAAGCGGCATTGAACGACCTTTACCAAGAACGCCAAGGTTTAACCGATCAGTACACGACCTTAAAAAAGCAGAATGAAATCCTCAGTGAAAAAATTTCCTCGCTGGTTAAGCAGATCGATATTCTTAAACAGGATGATGAGGATCGTTTGGCAAGATGGAAGGCCCCATTTGAAAAGCAGATTGGTTATTTGCAAGCGCAATTGGAAAAGGAAAAGGGCCGGCGTCAGTTGGCGTCGCAGGATGTCCAGCCTTTCAAAGAAAAAATTTTAGCTTTGCAGGAAGAGCTTAAAGTCAAGGGAACTTTTATCAAAGACGGCGATCAGCAGCTCGCCGGCCTTCGTTCGCAGAACGATGAATTGCAGCGACGGGCAGAAGAGTTAGAAAAAACTTTAACGCAAAAGCAGGAGCAAGCGCGTGCTGAAATGGAACAGGCCAAGGCGCCACTTTCCGATAAAGTCAATGATCTGCAACAAGAAATTTTAAAGTTGGAAGGTTCCTTGGAGCAGCGTATTGCCGAATCCAAACGTCCTTTGCAGGAAGAGATTGAATTTTTAAATAATCGAATCAAAGTCCGGCAAGTGATGGCCAATGAGCAGTTGCAAACGGCCAACTCGGAGCTCAAACAAAAGCTTTTGGTCTTGGAAACGCAGATCAACGAATTCGTGGCCCGTTCGGGAAAAGAGCGCGGGAATTTGCAGGCCGTGTTTTCTCAAAAAGCAGAGATCAGCGCGCAATTGAGTCAGGCGCGCGACGCTAATCAGTCCATGCAGCAAGAAGTCCAGTCATTCAAAAATCAGCTTGCCAGTCAGCAGGCCGAAAGAGAAGCGTTGCTAGCGAAGCAGCAAGCGGAATTTCAAAATCAATTGCAAGGGTTGCAGCAGCAACTGGCCCAGTGGCAGACAGCGCTCCCGCAAAAATTGGAAGAAGCCAAGGCCCCGTTGCGGGCGGAATTGGCAGCTCTTAAAGATCAGCTGCAGTCGACGGAAAATCAGATCCAGCAGCGCGTTCAAGAGTCGCGCAAGCCCGCTGAGTTAAAAGTCGCGGCGATGCAGGATCAGTTGAAGGCCTCTCAAGCGGCCATTGAAAAGCAAGTCCAGGAGGCGAGTAAGCCTTTGCAGGAAAAGATCGATGCCTTAGTCCAGCAACTCAAAGACGAAAAAGCCGCTTATTCTGAAAATCTTAAGCAGGCCCAGCTTCCTTTGCAAGAAAAAATTGTCGCGCTTGAGGGGCAGGTAACGGAAATCAACAATTCCATTCCCCATCAGCTTGAGCAGGCCAAACAGCCTTTGCTCGGTGAGATCGCGGGATGGAAGGATCAAATTCAGGCCAAGGAAAAAGAAATGCCTTTAAAGGTGGCTGAAAATCAGAAGGCTTATTTAAAACAGATTGATGAATTGAATCAGCAGATGAAGGCGGCCAAGGCAGCGAGCAATCAAGAACTGAACGAAACGCAGACCAATTGGCTGGCGAAGGTTAATCTGCTTTTACAGGAAATGACAGAAGAGAAGCAGTCGCACGCGCAGGATTTGGCAAAGCTGCAGGAACAAGGAAATGCCGAGTTGGCGGCCGCGCAAACGGATAAGAAAAATTTAGAAAATTCGATCCCGCAGAAGATCGAAGAGGCGAAGGCGCCTTTGGCCGCGGAGGCTGCTCGTCTTAAAAATGAAATGGATCAAACAAAAAATAGCTTGTCGGCAAAAATCGCCCAGGTCCAGGAACCTTTATTGGCAAAGATCCAAGGGATGCAGGATGAATTGAATGTCACCCGCAATGTGGTGCCGCAGAAAATCAAAGAAGCGAAGCAGCCTTTGGAAGCGAAGATTGCCTTGATGGACTCGCAGATTCAGGATTTGAAAAAAGCAGCGGATGTCCGGGTTGAGCAAAGCAAGCAGCCGCTTCTGGCCAAGATCGACGAATTGCAGAAAAATTTGACAGATCAGCAAAAAAATTATGAAGGCAAACTTCAAGACATTGAAAATTCGCATCTGGCCAATGTCCAGACGCTGGAAAATCAGTTGAATGAGAAAGAAGCGCTTTTACAGAACACGAAAAATGAAGTTTTGGCGTTGAACGCGGATAAAGAACAGGCCCAAACAATAATTTCACAGACCGAGAAGGATAAGCTTGCCATGCAAAGCAGTCTCGACGGGTTGCAGGAGCAAGTGAAACAAACCCAGGCGTCTTTAGCAGCAAAAATCACTGAGGCCAAAGGACCGCTGCAGGAGAAGATCAATTATCTTGTTAACAAAATGAAGGAAGAGGAAGATGGCTATCAGAAAAAATTGGAATTGGCAAAGGCACCATTTGAGAAAGAGATCCAGGACCTGCAAGACAAATTGCAAATGACGGAAGGGAGCATCCCTCAGCGGATTGAGCAAGCCAAGGGTCCTTTGCTCGCCGATATGGAGGTTTTAAAAAATCGTTTGAATGATGCAGCGCAGTTGATCCCGCAGAAAATTGAAGCCGCGAAAGCGCCTTTGGCACAGCAGATTCAGACGCTAACGGCCCAGTTGCAACAAGCAAAAGAGTCGATGCGTGACCAAATCGTAAAAGCCAAAGTGCCTTTAGAAAGTGAGATTGAGCGTCTGCATGTCCAACTCGCAGAGGGTGAGAAGGCCCTTCCTGATCGTTTGGCTGAGGCTAAGCAGCCTTTGGAAGATAAGATTGTTTCGCTTGAAGGTCAAGTGCGGCAGGCGAAAGAGAGAGTTCCGCAGCAATTGGCAGATGCCCGGCGGCCGTTAGAACAGACGATCCAGGCCATGCAAGAGAATTTGAAGCAGATGAGCGGCGATAACCAGCAAAAGGAAGAAAAAATCAAAGAGCTTGCCTCGACGAGAGACGCGATCAATTCAAAATTAAGCCAATCGGCCAGTGATCAGCAGAAGTTGCAGGCAGCGATCCAATCGTTACAAGAACAGTCTGCTACAAAGGCAAAGTCCTTGCAGGAGCAGATGGCGCAGCTAGAGGCTTCTTATCAAGAGAAGGTCGCTGCTTTAACGACTGATCTTAAGGGCGTAAGACAATCTGCTACGCAAAAGCTTGATGCCGCTAAGCAGCCGTTATTGGCCAAGATTACAGAGCTGGAAAAGGCGATGCATCTTCATATCCAATCTTTACCGGAAAAAATCGCCGAGGCGAAAATCCCTTTGCAGAAATCTCTCGATGAGCTAAAGCAACAGCTTAAAGAGAGCGAGGAAAATGTCCCTTTGCTCGTTGCAAAGGAAAAAGTCCCTTTGCAAGAGAAGATCAACTTTTTAGTCGAGGATCTGAAGAACGCGAAGGCCGCTGTTCCTGACCAAATCGCGCAGGCACGTCAGCCGTTAGAAGCAAAGATCGCGGAATTCGAGCGGCAAGGTCTGGTGGATCAGCAGAATCAGCAAGCCAAGGTTGAACAAATCGTCCAACTGGTCAAGAAGACCGAAACATTGGAACAACAATTGGCTGATGAGCAGAAAGGCAATGGCAAGCTGAACCAACAAATTGCATCTTTGGAAGATGAACGGCAGGTGGCCAAGGCCGCGATGAATGAACAGTTGACCAAGGTCAAGGCGCCTTTAGAAGATCAGCTGGCTGATTTGCGTCAGAAATTTGAGCAGGCAAAAGCGAAAGTCGAAGATAAGATCGCCGCGGCCAAACAACCGCTGATCGATCAGACAGCTGCGCTTCAACAGGAATTGCAGCAAACAAAAGATTCGGTTGCCCAAAGCGTTGCGCAGGCGCAAGCACCTCTGGAGCAAAAAATTGCTTCGCTCGAGGAGGAATTACGGGCGACCACGGAAGGCATCCCAGCTAAAATAGCCCTGGTGGAACAGCCGCTTCAGGAGCAGGTCCGTTTTTTAAAAGACCAGATTTTTCGTTTGAACTCATCTGTTCCGGATAAGGTGGCTGAGGCAACAAAGGATTTGCAGGCGCAAGTCAAAACTTTGAGTCAACAGCTGGCGGAGAATACGCAATCGGCGCAGGACAAACAGGCCCGGGTCGAAAGTCTCAATCAAGAAATCGAAAAGATGACCACAACGCTTTCGGCAGCACAGCAGGAGAATGTTTTTCTTAACTCGGAACTCACCAAAGCCCAAACGGAAATCAAAAGCAAGGAAGGTCAGTTGCTGAATGAATTCGCCCAAAAGAAGGAAACCTTTGAAAAGAAAATATCGTTTTTAAGTGAAAGGCTGGACGCTAAAGATGTGATGGTCAAAGAGACCGAACAAAAGATCCAGAATCTCACTCGTGAAGCCGATCAATTGGCGGCGGATTATTTTGAATTGCTGGATGAGAATATCGCATTGAATGAAAAGACCGGCGGTACCGTACGTCAAGGCCGGCCTTCGGCTGCTGTGGGGTCTCCCATCGACGCTGTACGGCAGGCGGAAGCAGCAGCGCGTCAATAAGAAAGAGCGAATGATGTTTTGGGGATCGGGACAAATTTTTAATCAGGATGATTGGCAATGAAGAAAGGTTTATATCTTTTGGTTGCGGTATTGTTGTTGGGTTGCGCCTCGATTCCTATCCAGGAAGAGAAACCCAATATGGATATGTCCGGCATGGCGCGGCGGTTTATCAGCTTGCAGCAGGTGGAAATGAAGATGAGCCGGGCGCAAGTCAAGGATTGTTTGGGCGAGCAGGTTGTGATCGGCTATGAAGTCAGTCAGCCGGATCAACAATACTATAATCCGATTACGATTGTTAACCCTTTTCGCACGGAAACTGTTCAGAAAGGTTCCAACGAATTTATCGTCGATTATTATTTGGCAGGGATTGTGCATCCGGACAATCAGGTGAGCGACGACGAACTTTTGCCGATGGTTTTTTATCAGGACCATTTGATCGGCATCGGCCGGGATTTTTTAGAAAAAAATATTAAAAATTGATCTGAAAGTGGGCGGGAAAGCAGTCAGGATGGTTTAAGAAGCATGCGGAAGGTTGAATATCCCGAAAACGCGTGGTCATCGTTCCTTTCTCATTATGAGTTAGGTCGTCCTATTTTTTGGGAGCAAGCATTCGGTCGTCGGGCGCCGCTGGTGGTCGAGATTGGCTGCGGGTTAGGCGAGTTTTTGGTTAGAACGGCACGAACAGAACGGAATCACAATTTCGTAGGCATCGAACAGGACTGGAAACGGGTTAAAAAGACTCTGCGTAAGATTGAGTTCTTTTACTGTAAAAATCAGATGCCGCCTTTCAACAATATCCGTGTCATTCAAACGGATGCCGCTGTCGCCTTTGAACGCTTGTTTGTTCCTCTCAGCTTGAATAAAATATTTTGTCTTTTCCCTTGTCCATGGCCAAAACAAAAACACAGCAAATATCGGCTTTTCTCGCGCGATTTTTTGAAGTTGTTGAACAGCCGACTCATGATGCAGGGAGAAGTTCAGATTGTTACCGATCACGAACCTTATTGCGATTGGATCATTGGCGAGTTGTCGTCGACGGGATTTGATTATCAAAAACAGATTGTCCAACCGCGATTTGAAACAAAATTTGAACGAAAATGGACGCAGGCAGGGCAGAAAGAATTTTTCCAATTGTCGCTTGTTAAGGCCGAACATCAGGATGTTGCGGTTACAAAGGACGTTGAATTGAAGACGTACCGAGTTGAAGAATTTGATCCAGATCACTTTCATCTTGATGAGATCGCGGAGGATATTGTTGTTGTTCCTAAAGAATTTTTATACGACGTGCAACGCAAAAAGGGCATGGCGCGACTTCTGGTATCCGAGAAAGGCCTGACCCAACAGGTGTGGATTTCCATTGAAAAGGTCGTGAGGGGTTGGCTCATTGCCAAGACCGAAGGCCACACTGTCCTACCCACCTCGGGAGTGGCGCGGGCCCTGCACCATGTTTATCAGGCGGCTAAATGCGCAAGTGACAGTGCAACTCAAAAATCATAATGTGGCGTAAAAATATTTTTTTTCGATCCATCCCTATTTTTTTTATCTTCGCTTTTTCCTTGCTCGGAACTGAGGCTCGTGCCTATCAAGTCTCGGCGAGATCCGCTATTTTTTCGAACAGCACCAATGGCGTACGTTATTATGGCAAAAATGTTAATACCAAAGTGCAGCCGGCGAGCACGACGAAAGTGATGACGGCGCTTTTGGTTTTAAAGCGGCTTCCTTTGGATACCGTTGTTACGGTCAGCAAAAACGCGACATCCCCTCAGCCCAGCAAGATTTATGTTAAAGAGGGAGAGAGCTACCGGGTCAGGGATTTGCTTTATGCCTTGCTTTTACTGTCGGCGAATGATGCCGCGGTGGTTTTGGCCGAAGCGGTTTCCGGCTCGGAAGAGAATTTTGTGAAGGAGATGAATGAATACGCAAGACGTTTGGGTGCGACCCATACGCGGTTCGTGAATACGCACGGACTTCCTTCCAAAGTCAAACAGTATACAACGTCTTATGACATGTATCTGATTTTCCGTGAGGCGCTCAAACAGGGTTTTTTTCGTGAGGCGCTGCAGAGCAAATATAAGACCATTTCTTCGACCGCGGGACGGGAAATTCCATTGAAAAATCATAACAAGATTTTATTTTCCGAGGATTGGGAAAGGAAAATTTATGGCAAAACCGGGTACACCCGAGCGGCTCAATCGTGTTTTGTCGGTTACGTGTTGAAAGGAAAGAGCGTTTGCATCATCGCGGTTTTTGGATGTTCCCATCGCTGGAAGGACATCAAACACATTGTGTCAAAATATGGCGGGATTGATTTATAGTTTCGGGAAGCATTGTGTTATACTATTTTAATCCGTGTGGATGACTTGACGTTGCCAACGCAATATCAAGTCGAGAACTTATTTATTGAAAGGAATCGCATATGAAAGATCGAATCATTTTGGTTTTGGTTGTTGTGCTTTCAATATTTTTAGGGGTGACCATTTCGGTCCGTCAGATGAACAAACCCATTATGCAGCGATTGCTTGCCCAGCAGGAAGAAATCATTCGGCGGCAAAAACAGATCATGGGAGAAGTCCAAGACAACAACCCTTCAGCTTTGGCCGAAGCAGGGAAAGATTCAAAGCAACCGGCGCAGGCGGATGGGGTAGTTAGCTTTTCAACGAGGCTAGGTACGATTGAGAAAAAGCTTGATGTTTTGGCGGCGGTTTTAAATGCCGCGATTAAGGGCGCTCCCGGCCAACCTCAAGCGGACCCGGAAGAGTACACCAAAGTTTATGATATCGCGATTGGCCAGTCTTATGTTAAGGGGAAGAAGGATGCTCCGATCACGATTGTTGAATTCGCGGATTTCCAATGCCCGTATTGCGCCCATTTCCATCCGGTTTTGGACCAGGTGCTCAACGAATATCCGAAACAGGTTAAGTACATGATCAAGAATTTTCCGCTCTCTTTTCATCAGCAGGCCGCTCCAGCGGCGAAAGCCGCGCTGGCCGCCGGCGAGCAGGGCAAATATTTTGAAATGGTCGATTTGTTGTTGAAAAACGGCAAGGATTTGAGTGAAGAAAAATTCGCGGAGTTCGCCAAACAGCTGTCCCTCAATGTTAAGAAGTTCAAAGAAGATTTCAAGAACAATGAAAAGTGGGAAAAAGTGATCAACGAAGATCTCCTTTTGGGCCGCAAGGTGGATGTGCGCGGCACACCGACGTTTTATTTGAACGGCCGTAAGACCATGGCACGGGATTTAGCGGGTTTTAAAAAAGAGATCGACGCGATTTTAGAAAAAAAATAAAACCATTTTCCTTCCAAAGCCAAAAGATTGGTTACACCTTTTGGAAACATTTTCCGACGATATACCCGGCTTTTTGTCCTGGCGTTTTTTATCATTTTTCTTTTTTTCAATTTTTTTCGTCCCCTTGAGATCGAAGATATCTGGTGGCACCTTGCTACTGGGAAATGGATCGTTCAAAATCATGCCGTTCCGCAGGAAGACGTATTTTCTTTTCTCGAAAAACCTGTTCAACAAATATCCCCGCAATGGTTAGGCAGTAGTTTTTATTACCTCATTTATGAACACACCGGGTTTTTAGGTCTCAAAATTTTTCGTTCTATGTTGTTCATCGGCGCTCTGCTGATGGTCTTTTTTTATTCTCATCGGAAAATCCCTTTTTCGCTGCTCATTGTCCTTTTAACCGGCGCGGCGTTTGCCTTGAGTCTTCGCGGCCAGTTGCGGCCGTTTTTATTCAATTTGGTCTTTATTCAAATTTTTTTGATGCGGTTATTGGAATATCAAAAAGAGCGGCAGATCAAAGCGCTCTGGCCTTTACCGGTGCTCATGGCCGTCTGGTCGAATATCCATTTAGGAAGTTTCATCAACGGGATTTTTTTAATAGCGCTTTTTCTTTTCGCGGCAATTTTACAGCATTTCAATTTGCGATCGCGAAAAGTTTTACCGGGACGGAAAGAGTCAAGGCAATCCATAAAGCATTTAGGGGCGGTGCTCGGTTTATGTTTTTTAAGTTTTTTCATCAATCCTTATGGCCTCAAAGGGTTTGAGTATCCATTTAAGATTTTTCTCTTTCCACAATTCATTCATTTTTATCAGCTGCAGAATGTTATTCAAGAGTTGAATCCGCCGATTTTTCTATTGACGCCTCAGGGTTTCAGTTATGTCATTTTGTTGCTATTGGTCTTGGTTGCCTTGATTCATTATGACCGGAAGGAAAGCCATGATTTGACGTTTCTTTTTTTGTTCCTTTTTTCATTTTTTATGTTTTTGCGATACGCGCGGGCAGCGGATTTCTTTATTCTCGTCGTTGTCTATGTCACGATCGAAATTGCCGACCGCATGGATTGGAAAGGAGTGTGGGCCAGAAAAATTTATCTGAAATGGATAACGTATGGCGCTACAGCGTATTGTTTGTTTGCCATGGGTTCGGCGGCTTTAGGGAGCATGAATCTAACTTTCTATAAAGATCAAAGAGTTTCTTCCTTTATGACCGCGCAAATGGCGCCCCAGGCTCCGGATGAGGCACTACGGTTTTTAACAAAAAATAAAATTTTTGGAAAAGTATTCAACAGCAGTGCTTATGGTGGATTTTTGATTTGGCAGAGTTACCCACAACATAAACCATTTGTTGATAACCGACAACTCAACCAAGATTTGTATTGGAGGTATTATGAAATTCTCACGAACCCGGAGCAGACGTGGGCTAACGCTGTCAGCACCTTTGATTTGCAGATTGCTTTGCTTGATTCCAGCCATGTCAATTCCATCAAATTGATCACGTATTTGAACCAGCATCCAGATTGGGTCATGAGTTTTGTTCAAGGAGACTCGATTGTCTTTTTAAGAAAGGATTTATTTGATCAACATCCAGATTTGGTTGATTTGAATCAACGATTCCTGGGTGTGGAGTTCGTTCCAGAAGATATTGAGAATCTAAAAGCGCGCGCTAAAGAAAAGGCGCTGTTGTTTTGGCAGGATCTTACTAACCCATACCCTCTTTATGTTGATGTCTTGGAAGAGGGAAGGTTTTTATTTTATTTGGGCTATCAGGGGGAAGGGATGCGTCGATTAAAAGCCGCTATACCTCTGATCTCACCGCAAGAGGCACAAGGATTGGTTAAGTTTATTGAAATAGTATTAAAGAGTCAGAAGAAATGAAGCCATTGATGAATCAAGGATCCGTGATCATAAAAGGATTTACATATCCGAGGTTTTTTGCTAAGATAACTCCCTTTCGTTCAAGTCATCTAATTTTTAGGAGGTCGTTATGGGTGGGCGAGTTGGTGGTTTAACATCAAAATTTTATCGGGAAACACGAGGGCTTAAAGTGTCTGGTGGGGAGCTGGTTAAGTCCGGCACGGTTTTAACTCGCCGCGGCGACCGCTGGAAACCGGGTCATAACGTGATCGGTTTGACGCTTTTGACCGCTGGATGTGAAGGCGAAGTTTATTTTACCAAAAAAAGAGGTAATTACCGTCGCGCGGTGACCCTCATTCACATCCGTCCTCTCGATAAAGTAAAAAAATAAGTCTGAGCTTTTTCCTTCCTATATGTGCGGAATCATTGGCTATGTTGGTGAACGATCAGCTGTTCCTATCCTGCTTGAGGGTTTGAAGCGGTTGGAATACCGCGGATATGATTCAAGCGGGATAGGTGTTATCAACAAAAACGGCAGCCAAATCGTTGTCCGCAAGGCCCCAGGAAAAATCAATAATCTTGAACAACTCATCAAAGGGAATCATCTTCCGGAGAGTTGTTTAGGCATTTCCCACACCCGCTGGGCCACCCATGGCGCGCCGAATAAAGTCAATGCCCACCCGCATTTTGATAATGCCAAACAATTTTTGATTGTTCATAACGGAATCGTTGAGAATTATGAGATCCTCAAAGAACGATTAAAGAAAAAGGGATATCGTTTCGTTTCCGAGACCGACACCGAAGTGATCGCGCATTTGCTCAGTGATTTTTACAAAGGTGGCCTTCTTGACGCTGTCAAAAAGACGGTCGACCAGCTGAAGGGCGCTTTTGCGTTGGGGATCATTTCTAAAGCAGACCCGCATACCTTGATGGCCGTGCGTGTGGGGTCGCCGTTGATCATTGGTCTTGGCAAGCGAGAAAATTTGATTGCCTCGGATGTTCCAGCCATTCTCAATATTACCAAGCGGATCATTTATCTCAAAGACCGTGAGATCGCAAAATTGACGAAAGATTCGATAGAGATTTTTAATTTTGAGGGCAAGAGGGCGGCCTATAAAGTTCATACGGTGACGATGAGTGCTGAGGCCGTGGCCAAGCAAGGATATGCCCATTTCATGTTGAAGGAAATCCATGAGCAGCCGGAAGTGATCGCGCAAATGTGCAAGACCAGGATCGTCGGGAAAAGCATTGATTTGCAGGGATTAAATCTGAGTTTGCAGGAATTGAAATCCATTCAGCAGGTGAACATTGTCGCTTGCGGAACGGCTTACCATGCCGGACTCGTCGGACAGTACGTTATTGAGAAATTGAGCGGTGTTCCGGTCAAGGTCGATGCCGCCAGTGAATTTCGTTATCGCGACCCGATCATTTTAAAAAATACGCTCATTATTGCCGTGAGTCAGTCGGGAGAGACTGCTGATACATTGGCCGCGGTTCGCGAGGCAAAAAAGAAGGGGGCCAAGGTCGTCGCCATTTGCAATGTGGTGGGCTCGTCTTTGGTGCGTGAGTCAGACGGTGTTTTGTATAACCACGCGGGGCCGGAGATCGGGGTCGCCTCAACCAAGGCCTATACGGCGCAGGTCATGATGTTATGTCTTTTGGCCTTAAAGTTGGCAGCGATCAAGAAGACACTATCTTTCAAACAACAGCAAGCGTTGATCCAGGAATTGAAAAAAATTCCGCAATTGCTTCGCAAAATTTTAAAATCGAAGGCTGATATTGCCAAGATCGCCAAACAGAATTCCCATTATGGCTGTTTTTTATTTTTAGGACGGAATGTCAATTACCCGTCGGCGCTGGAAGGGGCGTTGAAACTGAAAGAAATTTCCTATATCCCGGCGGAAGGTTACGCGGCCGGTGAAATGAAGCATGGGCCGATTGCCCTCATTGATGAGTATCGCGCGGTCGTTTGCGTTGCGACGCACTCCGCGGTTTATGAAAAGATGATTTCCAATATGCAGGAGATTCGAGCGCGGAAAGGAAAAATCATCGCGATCGCAACCGCTGGGGACAAAACGATCCATCATCACGCCCATCACGTCATGACCATCCCGGCCGTGCACGAGCTCTTAACGCCGCTCTTGGTTGCCTTGCCCTTGCAATTGCTGGCTTATCATATCGCGGTTCGTCTGGGCTGTGATGTGGATCAGCCGCGCAACCTCGCGAAATCCGTTACCGTCGAGTAGGTAAGTCGCAGGTGGCAAGTCCCAAGTTGCAAGTCGCTTGAGACTTGGGACATGTCACTTGAGACTAAAATATGCTATACATCGTATCCACCCCGATAGGCAATCTCAAAGACATCACTTACCGAGCAGTTGAGGTCCTTAAAGAAGTCAATCTCATCGCTGCCGAAGATACCCGTCATACCCGTGTCCTTACCGAACATTACGGCATCACCACACCTTTAACCAGTTATTTCGAATACAATCAGTTTAAAAAGTCTGACGAGTTGATCAAAAAATTGAAAGCGGGTTTTGCTATTGCTTTGGTGACGGATGCAGGGACCCCCGGCATCAGTGACCCAGGGTTTCATCTGATCCGACTGGCCCAGAATGAAAATATTCCGGTGTGCGTTGTGCCTGGGCCTTGCGCGTTGATTGCCGGGCTTTCCTTATCGGGATTACCGAGCCATGAATTTATTTTCGCTGGATTTTTGCCAGTTAAGTCTGCTGCCCGACGGAAAAAATTGGCAGCCTATCAAAATGAAGAACGCACAACAATTTTTTATGAATCACCGCATCGTTTGCTAAAAACATTGCAGGACATTTCTGAGGTCCTTGCGGACCCCGACTTGGTCATTGCTCGGGAGTTAACGAAGAAGTTTGAAGAAGTGAAGAAGGCGAAGGCCAGTGAGTGGCTCGCTCATTATTCGCAGACAAAGCCTAAGGGGGAGTTTGTTCTCTTGTTGGATTTAAAGGATCGGGTCTGAAGCATGGCACTGATTTTGCCCATTTTTTGTTTTGTTTTGATCTGGCTCTGGGTTGATCGGCGCTGGCAAAAATGTTTGCTCGATGGCCGGGGAACTTTTTTGTTGGCTGCGACGATTTGGGCAGCACTGTTGGTGGTGATGACTGAGACTTTAAGCGGGTTTCGGATCCTGAATCTATCAACGCTGATCGGAGGGTGGTTGATGTCGATCCTGATTTTTGGCGGATTATGGGCAGCAGGGAAAAGGCAGAAGATCCCATTCTCGCTTAGTCATTTTTTTGTTTTGGATTTCATTTTGCTCGGTGGGATTGTGTTGATTGGGGGACTCGTTGCTATGACCGCCTTGATCTCCCCTCCCAATACCTGGGATTCGATGACGTATCACATGGGCCGTGTTGTTCACTGGGCGCAGAATCAAAGTGTCGCCAACTATTCGACGCATTCGCTGCGGCAATTATGGGCGGGTCCGGGGGCGGAGTTTATTATTTTGCATTTTCAGATTTTATCCGGTAGCGACCGTTTTGCCAATATGGTGCAGTGGCTCAGTATGGTCGGCAGTCTCATAGGCGGATCGCTCATCGCCCGGCAGTTTGCCGCCGGTGTACGGGGACAAGTCGTGGCCGCGGTTTTAATCGCCACGATTCCGATGGGGATTTTGCAAGCCTCGGGAACACAGAATGATTATGTCACTGCCTTCTGGATGGTTTGTTTCGTTTTTTTTCTTCGTCAATGGCAAACACAATCGTCATGGCTGAATACGATCGGCTTGGGCTTGAGCTTTGGTCTTGCGGCGTTGACCAAATCAACAGTGTTTCTTTACGCCTTTCCTTTTTTCATTTGGTTTTTGTTCCGTGCGGTCAAGACGAGGAGTTTTCGAGTTTGGAAACATTTGCTTGTCATCGGGATTATCGCGGTTGGATTGAACGTTGGTTATTATGCTCGCAATTATGATTTGGGCGGAGATCTGCTTTCTCCTATATCGGATGGAAAAAAATTGAAGAACGAATATTTTCATCCCAAAGCCTTGGTTTCCAATGCCCTGCGGGGGATGGCGATTCACTGGGGGACGCCGATCAAATCATTCAATCAGCAATTAACAAATGCTGTTAATGGGGTTGACGTGTGGCTGAATATTGATCCCCAGGATTTTGAGAAAATGAACTATAATCAGCAGACTCTTCACATTGAGCAGTCAACCAGTGAGGATACCGCAGGAAATTTTCGGCATTTTATGCTGATTGCTGTTTGTCTGGCCACCGTCTTTTTTTCTTCTCGTTTGAAAAGGGACCGCCGACTTTGGGGCTACGCGGCGTGTCTTATCAGCGGCTTTCTATTGATCAGTTTTTGTTTGAAATGGCAGCCGTTTCACTCGCGTTTGCACTTAGCGTTATTTGTTTTGTTCTGTCCCTTTGTGGCAGTGGTCATGGAGCGTGTCTTGAATCAGAGAGTGGTCTTTGTGATTGCCATATTGTTTATGGGGACATCCATGCTGTGGGTTTTTAAAAACAGCGGCCGCCGGATCATCTCCAGCAAGCAAACCATATTTGATACGCCGCGCCTTGAACAATATTTCGCGCATCGTCCGGATCTCGTTGAGCCCTATCGCGACGTTGTCAAATATATTGAAGAGAAAGGTTGCCGGCAAATAGGCCTTTATTTTGCCGACGAGACCTGGGAATATCCGCTTTGGCCGCTTTTAAGAGATCAGGGATTAAAGGATTTTCGGATAGAGTCGGTGGGATTGATCAATAATCCATCTGCTAAATATCTAACAGAACCATTTGTGCCATGCGTGATTATTGGAGATGCTTTAAAAAAGGATTATTCGTTGCAGATCAATGGCCGGCAATACAGAAGAAATTTTGATCATGGCCCGCTCTACATTCTAGATTAGAATGGACATTTATGGATGGGGGACAGTCCCCTGTTAATAAGTGTGTAAATCATTTTGATTAAAAAAGTTACAAATACAAAATTTTTTTGGAAATGTCCATTCTACTAGGGGGCCGTCCCCTTGTTGTGTCCCCTTGTTTTTTGCTGAAGGATGTTTTATACTTAAATAGACGCGGGAAATACCCGCCTTTTTTTAATGCTGCAGAAGTAAGCGCTTTCAAGAATACATTTTGGGAAAAACGGGGGGAATGACACATGATAAACGCTTCAAATCAACAAGTTCCACAATCAGAGCGGCGGACGGATGTAAGAGTTAAGAAGGCCTTTATCCTTTCCTGCTATGAGATCGATGATCCGGATCGTCAGCATGATCTTTATCAAGCGCGGGACATCAGCAAAGGCGGGGTCTGCTTTGCCACGAGCAAGCCAATGGCACCATCCACAAAGCTTGGACTGCGTCTTAAAACACCATTCCAGTCAACCATGCTTTATCTGCGAGGTCATGTGATCGAGTCCATAGAAAAGGCGAAAGATCTTTTCTATGAAACGCGCGTGGCCTTTGCCGATTTGGACGTTGATGCGCAGACCATTTTGCAGCAGGTCGAGGAAAAGGGAGACACGGAGTTAGCAGAAAAAATTTTACAGCAGCGATTCAGCAAAATGTTGGTTTGATCGTTATTCCATAGTTGATTAAGCAAAAAAGGAGCCAAGAAGTTGGCTCCTTTTTTTTGATACAGCGTAAAAATTTGGTAGAAAAGGCATTGAGACTTCACATCTTTGGGGTTGCCTTTTGGAAGGGCATTGATTAGAATGGGTCTCAATATGTTAGAAGGTCTATTGCACATCATCCAATTCATTTTGCATTTTGATAAGTATTTGAGTCAAATCATCCAGAACTACGGTGGATGGGTTTATTGTTTATTGTTTTTGATCATTTTCTTTGAGACCGGAATTGTCTTTACTCCTTTTCTCCCCGGAGATTCTCTGTTGTTTGCCGTCGGAGCATTTGCCGCGATCGGCGCGTTGAATTTTTGTATTGCGCTTTTGAGTTTGATCGCCGCGGCGATTTTAGGCGACACCGTCAATTATTCCATCGGGAAATTTTTAGGGCCCAAAGTGTTTTGTCAGGAGCGGGCCAGGTTTTTTAATAAGAAACATTTGGAACAGACACAGCGATTTTTCGCGAAATATGGCAGTAAGACGATCATTTTAGCAAGGTTCGTCCCGATCGTCCGTACGTTTGCTCCTTTTGTGGCAGGGATTGGCCAAATGAAATACGGACTTTTTCTTTTTTATAACGCGCTAGGCGGGAGTTTGTGGGTAACGTTTTTTGTATCCTGCGGCTTTTTTCTAGGGAATATCCCTTGGATCAAAGAGCATTTCAGTGTGGTGATCCTTGTCATCATTTTCCTTTCCCTCTTGCCGGTGATTTTTGAGTTAGGGAAACGTTATCGCGGTAAAAAATAAACCTCCCAGCAGCAAGCTGCGAGGAATCAGAGTTGTATTCTGAATTCGAGAAACCCATAGTTTCTCGAGCTCTTCCTTCAGATGGCAACCCCGGAGCAAGCTCCGATTAAAAAGCTTGACAGATGAGAGACCGGGTTATATAATTTTCAAAATTAAGAGCAATGTTGTTCTTAAATTCAAAATGATTCCGGTGTTCACGTCGGTCGGAAGATAATCAAATGGGCGAAGAAGTCCTCGAGAAGCAGATAGGGATGCTTACCGAGGATTTTTTATTTTATACGGATTGCGGCGGAGGTTCAATAGCAAAAGGATCGTTGTTGCCGCAGGAGCTCTATCAGGGGAATTCTTAGGGTACGCCACCGCTCTTGTTAGGACATTATGATATTCTTGCAAGGAGCAAATGAGAGCTGGCAAAGAAAAGATCGATGCGAATTTTTTTAAAAGACAATGATGTATTCAATGGGCGCAGCGGTCTTAGGGCGGAATGGAAATCACCTGAGTTTTTAAATAAATCAACGTAAAAAAAGGAGAAAGAAATGAACATGATCAATACGGGAGATACCGCCTGGATGTTAGTTTCCACGGCCCTCGTCATGTTGATGACACCAGGGTTGGCATTTTTTTATGGAGGGCTCGTCAGACGCAAAAATATCTTGGGTGTTTTAATGCAATGTTTAGCAGCGCTATGCGTGCTTTCGCTGCAATGGGTTCTTTTCGGCTACAGTTTGGCATTCAAACCGTCGGGGAATCCTTTCATCGGTGATTTGGGTTGGTTTGCCCTCAATGGCGTCGGGCTGGAACCAAACGCAGACTACGCCGCAACGATTCCGCATCAGCTTTTTATGATTTTCCAAATGATGTTTGCCGTCATTACCCCGGCGCTCATCATCGGTGCCTTTGCGGAGCGAATGAAATTTTCTTCTTTCCTTGTATTTCTTGTCTTATGGGCAACTTTTGTTTATGACCCAATTTGCCATATGGTCTGGGCGGTTGGAGGAAAAGTGCGAGCCATGGGAGCTTTGGATTTTGCCGGAGGCACGGTTGTTCATATCAATGCCGGGATCGCGGCGTTGGTGTCGGCTTTGCTATTGGGTAAAAGAGTCGGGTATGAAAATAGACCGATGGCGATCCATAACATTCCTTTTGCGGTTCTTGGTATGGTCTTACTGTGGTTTGGCTGGTTTGGATTCAACGCGGGAAGCGCGTTAACCTCTGGTGCTTTAGCGACGAGCGCATTCGTTGCGACTCACGTGGCTACTGCGGCAGCGGGTTTGAGCTGGGCGGCCATCGAATGGTTTAAAAGCGGGAAACCCACTACCCTGGGTGTCGCGACTGGAGCGGTTGCCGGGCTTGTCGCCATTACCCCGGCGGCAGGGTTTGTGAATGTGATTGGGGCCATTTACATTGGTCTGTTCGTCAGCCTTTTTTGCTTCATTGCCGTCAGCGTCATCAAAACGAAATTCGGGTATGATGATTCGCTTGATGCCTTTGGCGTCCATGGGATCGGTGGTATGGTGGGCGCTCTCGGGACCGGCCTTTTCGCCACAACAACAGTTAACTCGGGAGGGGCTAACGGTTTATTTTTTGGGAATCCCGGACTTTTCCTGATCCAGTTGAAAGCGGTATTGATCACAGTCTTTTATTCCGGCATCGTGACTTTTATTATTATGAAAGTTGTTGATGTCGTGATGGGCTTACGTGTTGCTCAAGAAGATGAGGCGGTTGGTTTAGATTTAAGCCAGCATCATGAACGAGCTTACACAATTTTAGACTAAGGGAAAGGAAAAATAGCCATGAAATTGATTACTGCCATTATCCAACCGCATAAGTTGGACGACGTCAAAAAGGAACTTTATGCTAAAGAAGTCAACCTTATCACTGTCAGCGAATGTCTCGGACATGGTAAACAAAAAGGGGTTGATGAATTTTATCGCGGTGTTAAAGAAACCGGCAATCTGTTGCGAAAAATTCGCATTGACATTGCCGTTAACGAAAACTTCGTGGACAAAACCATCAAGGCGATTGTCAAAGGCGCCTACAGCGGCAAGATCGGTGATGGAAAGATTTTTGTCACGGAGTTGCTCAATTGCATTCGTATTAGGACCAGTGAGGAAGGCCCGTCGGCGATTGGCTAAGGGTTTGCCTTTCATTGGTTGTTCTGGTTTTGGTATGGTTAGAGGTTGGATGGAGTATTTCATGTAAGCTTTCTTGATGAGAGTGGAGTTATGGAATACAACATCCAATCTCTAGCCACCAAAATTTTTTCAGTAAGGCAAACTTTTCGCCATCGCTGCAGTATCTAGAAATATCCAGCAAATTTTATCCCCACCAATTCCTGTCCAAATTTCGGTATTGGATCGCCTCCGCGATATGTTCCGGAGAAATCTCTATCTTTCCAGCAAGATCAGCGACGGTGCGTGCGACTTTGAGGATTTTGTCCAACAAATTTATATAGGTAATGCGACTGTGTATTGTAGGAAAAAAAATATTTGACATACATTTATTTTATGGCACACTTTTAACAGAAAGGGGGTGCGTTGATATGACTACGACAATTGTCACGACCAAAGGGCAGATTGTTATTCCCTCCAAGATCCGCCGCCGGCTCAACATAAAAAAGGGGACCATGCTTTGCGTGGTTGAAAGAGAGAACGAAATCGTGTTGAAACCTTTAACGGAAGAATACTTCGAAAAAAACGCCGGCATTTTAAAAACCAAAGGAAAACTCACCCGCCAGCTTTTGGAAGAACGTAAAAAGGAAAAAGAAGCAGAGGATAAAAAATGGTAAAAGTCCTGGATGCCTTGGCCTTAATGGTTTATTTAGAGAAAGAACAAGGGTACACGAAGGTCAAAGACCTTTTCACTAAAGCCGCTGAAAGCGAAAAAAATCTCCTCATGACGACCGTTAATCTAGGTGAAGTTTATTATGTGTTAGTACGGAACCATGGAGTAGAGGAGGCTGAGAAGATCCTGCAGTTAATTGAAACCTTCCCGATTGAATTCGTCGAAATCGATATGGCGCTGGCTAAACAAGCCGCCCTGTATAAAGTCACGTTAAAGCTTTCTTTTGTTGATTCATTGGCGGCCGCGCTTACAAAATTGCGCAAAGGGGAACTTGTCACAAAGGACAAAGATTTTAAAGCCATCGAGCAAGAGATTAAAGTGTCATGGGTGGAGTGAGGAGAAATTGAGTGGCTCGAGAAGAAATTGTAGGATTGAAAGCTATGGAATTAAGTAAATATGAAGATGTTGATCTTGATCACTTGGTTATGTATGCAAGGTCACTTAGAAAAAATAGGAGCAGAATTATCCTTTGAAATGCTGTTATTGCTCACGGCTGTCCCAACATTGTTAGCATAAGCAAACACATTACTTATGAGAATCCATTTAAGAACAGCCGGCCACTACCGATAAGCAATAATATATTTTTACACCGTTAAGGAACGTTCAGTATGCTCAAACCCAAATTCATTTCTTTATTAAAAAATTTAAAAAATTATTCTTTCAACCAATTCATGGCTGACTGCACATCCGGGGTCATCGTTGGCATTGTGGCATTGCCGTTAGCCATTGCTTTTGGTATTGCTTCGGGGGTCTCACCGGAAAAAAGTTTGATCACGGCCATTACCGGTGGATTTATTGTGTCTTTTTTGGGAGGGAGCCGTGTCCAGATCGCCGGACCAACAGGCGCTTTTGTCGTCATTGTTTACGGTATTATTCAAAAGTATGGCATAGAAGGGCTTTACATTTCAACGATCATGGCAGGGATTTTGTTGATCATTTTAGGTTATGCCCGCATCGGTTCGATGATCAAATTCATGCCTTATCCGGTGGTGGTTGGTTTTACAAGCGGCATCGCCGTTATTATTTTTTCATCACAGATCAAAGATTACCTGGGATTGAGCATGGGAGGGGTTCCTGCTGAATTTTTTCAAAAATGGATCGAATACGGCCGGCATGTCAGCACAATTAACATTTATGCGTTTATGCTCAGCGCCGGTACTATGCTTATTATTATTTTTTGGAAGAAAATAAATAAACAAATCCCGGGATCGTTGGTGGCATTGATCCTGTCTACGTTAATCGTTCATTTTCTAAAATTGCCTGTTGAGACGATCGGCAGCCGTTTTGGAGAGATCCCCAATAATTTCCCGGCACCCGTGATTCCGAAAATCGAGTTGGAGACCATTAAACAGTTAACATCGCCGATCATAGCTATCGCTCTTTTAGGAGGGATCGAATCCTTGCTCTCAGCGGTCGTGGCTGATGGGATGATCGGAGGGCGGCATCGTTCTAATATGGAGCTGGTTGCCCAGGGGATAGCGAATATCGTTTCTCCTATCTTTGGAGGGATTCCGGTCACCGGTGCTATCGCACGTACGGCGACCAACATTAATAATGGCGGCAGGACCCCTGTGGCCGGGATGGTCCATGCTATCATCCTATTGTTGATCATGTTATTTTTGGGCAAGTGGGTCGTCTATATCCCTCTGGCTTGTCTGGCGGGAATTTTGGTCATTGTGGCGTATAATATGAGCGAGTGGCACTCATTCGTTATGTTATTAAAAAGTCCTCGCAGCGATGTCACTGTCCTTTGGGGGACATTTTTGATTACAGTGATTTTTGATCTGACGATGGCCATACAAATAGGGGTGATCCTTTCGATATTCCTTTTTATGCGCCGTATGGCGTTAATAACCAATGTCCGTGTTATTACCGATCAGCTGGAGGACATTGATGAAGAAAGTGATGACCCCCACGCCATTGAAAAAAAGCATGTCCCGCCGGGCGTTGAGATTTATGAGATCAACGGGCCGTTTTTCTTCGGGGCGTCTTATAAATTTATGGAGGCCATGAACGAGGCCGGGAGAAATCCAAAAGTAAGGATTATCCGTATGCGAAATGTCCTTTCTCTGGACGCGACCGGCTTAAATGCCATACGCGAACAGCATAAGAATTCATTGAAGCATGGAATCCCTTTTATTATTTCCGGAATCCATGCGCAACCTTTAATGGTTTTTGAACAATCCGGTTTCCTCAAGGCCATCGGTGAAGAGAATATTTTCAGAAGTATTGACGATGCTTTGAAACGCGCTGACCAGCTCTTAAAGGAAAGGCAAGGATAGTGCAATTACAATTCCGTGACATTTTAAAGGTATTTCAGGTTTCAGAGAAAACGATCCAAAATTGGATCGATAAGAAACAAATGCCCTATGTGTTAGCCAATGAACAATACCGTTTTAATTATATCCATCTTCTGGAATGGGCACTGGAGAATAATATTAAGTTAAATCCGGAGATGCTTAATCTTAGCGAGGTGGAATTTGAAGGGCATATTTTGAGCAATGCGTTAAAGAGAGGGGACGTTCATTATGATATTGCCGGCAACAACCGAGAAGAGGTTTTAAAAGCTGTCGTGGGTGTTTTACCGCTTTCTCAAGAAATGGACCGCAATCATCTTTTTGAAATGCTCTGGGCCAGGGAGTCCGTGGCATCGACTGCGGTCGGCAACGGGATCGCCATCCCCCATGTCCGCAATCCCATTGTGCTTCATATCGACCAGCCGGTCGTTACCGTATGTTTTCTTAAATCTCCTATAGATTTTAAAGCATTGGACCGCAAGCCGGTTTTTATTCTTTTTACCGTTCTTAGCCCATCGGTGAAGATGCATTTGGCCATCCTGGCGCGATTGGCTTTTTGTTTGCAGGATCCTAAATTGCTGGATTATCTGCACCACAGGGCCCCCAGAGAAGAGGTTCTGGCTGATTTCTTTGTGCTTGAGTCGAAGCTCGATGTGTATAAGAACGGAAATGGCAGAGGGAAGAGGAAATCATGAATTTGTTCTTAACAAGTTGGTATGTTCTGATGGCCGCCTCGTTCCTGATGCTTTTGTCGGCAAGGGTTAAGAAGATTTGCGGGTATTTATTTTTGTCGTCGTTGATCTTTTCCTGTTTGACTGGTTTAGTGTCGGCGATCCATGTCTTATGCTTTAATACACCAGAGGTGTTTCGGCCGCATTGGCAGTTCCCTTTTGGAGAATTTTATATAGGTATCGACGCATTAAGCGCGTTTTTTCTTTTATTGTTTTTTGTTTTGATGCTGGCCGCTGGTATTTATGGATACGGCTATTTGCGGGATTATGCGGGCAAAAGGAGTTTGGGAGCGCATTATTGTCTTTATCATTGGCTTTCGGCGTCCATCATGCTTACGCTCGTTGCCAAGAATGCCGTTTTATTTCTCATTGGCTGGGAATTGATGACGGTCAGCGCTTATTTTTTGATTACTTTTTATGATGAAAAAGAGTCTGTCAGAAAAGCAGGATACATTTATCTGATCGCCACGCACACAGGCACTTTTTGTTTGCTGGCCATGTTTTTGCTGATGGGTTCCCGGGCGGGGTCCATGAATTTTGATCAGATGATGGCAGTCCCATTCTCACCTTCATTGGTGGTCGTTCTGTTTATACTGGCCTTGATCGGATTCGGGGTTAAGGCGGGATTTATTCCTTTGCACATTTGGTTGCCTCATGCCCACCCCGCGGCGCCAAGCCACATTTCTGCTTTGCTTTCCGGCGCTGTCATCAAAATCGGGATTTACGGACTCATACGTTTCATTTTAATTGTTAAACATTTTCCGTTGGGATGCGGAATTTTGCTCTTAGTGATCGGCGCTGTTTCGGGAGTGGGGGGAGTTTTATACGCTTTGGGGCAGCATGAGATCAAAAAATTACTGGCCTACCATAGCATAGAAAATATCGGGATTATCACATTGGGTCTCGGGATGGGAATGATGGGGCAGGCGTTCAATCAAGACACGGTAGCTTTTATCGGTTATGCGGGAGCGTTGTTGCATGTTTTTAACCATGCGGTTTTTAAAGGACTGTTGTTCTTAAGCGCCGGGTCGGTGATCCGCACGACGCACACCGGAGAGATCGACCATATGGGAGGATTATTGAAGATGCTTCCCTGGACGGGATATCTTTTTTTGGTCGGCTCTTTGTCGATCTGCGGTTTGCCATTCTTTAACGGCTTTATCAGTGAATGGTTGGTTTATCAGGCGCTTTTAGGGGGCGTTTTTCATTTTGATATTCATGGCATTATTTTTTCATGTCTGGGCGTTGCCTCGCTGGCTTTGATTGGAGGACTTGCGGCCTATTGTTTCGCCAAGGCTTTCGGGGCGATTTTCTTGGGGAAAAACAGATCGAAGGAAGACTGCCATTATAAGGAAAGTAGTTTTGTGTTGTGCGGACCTATGGTTGGTCTTGCTGTCATTTGTGCATGGATCGGGCTTTTCCCGTCCATGATGGTTTCTTTTTCTCTTCAAGCGGCGCAAGCGATTATGGGAATAACGGTTCCTTTGGGGATGGAAGAAACAATTCTGGATCCGCTATTAAAGGTAACAAGCGTTTTATGGATTGCCGTTTTTATTTTTGCGATACTGTTTATTCTAAAGAAATCTCTTCTTAAAACACGCCCGGTGAGAGAAACAGAGACATGGAGTTGCGGTTATGCCATGCCTTCTTCCCGGATGCAATATACGGCATCTTCGTTTGCGGCGCCGGTCTTAAGGATTTTCAGAACCCTGCTGGTTTTTCAAATTAAAACTCCGAAACCAAAGAAGCATTTTCCCGCAGAGACGTCATTGAGTTCATCTGTGCTGGACGCGTCGGAATATTTATTTTTCCGTCCGATATTGTATTTGATTAAGAAATTGTCAAGAAAGCTAAACTGGATACAAAGCGGGCATACGCAACGTTATCTTTTGTACATTTTCTTTTTTCTTTTAACCTTGTTGATATGGAAACTTCACTAATGGCGCAGAAGATTCTTGCCATAATTTCACTATGGCTTCATTTAACGTTTATCCTTGTTTCTTCTCCTTTTCTTTTGGGTGTTATTGGAAAGACCAAGGCTTTTTTTGCCGGAAAGTGGGGGCCTCCGTTGTTTCAGCCTTATTATGATATCGCGAAATTATTACGAAAGGGATGCGTTTACAGCACAACGACGACCTGGATTTTTCGCGCCGCCCCCATGATTGCGCTGGCTGCGGTTTTGGTTTCTGGATTTTTGGTTCCAATGGGAGGATTTAATGCCCCGGCGCAATTTTGGGGAGATGTCATCCTTTTTGTTTATCTGTTCGCGTTGGCGAGATTTTTTATTATTTTGGCGGCCCTCGATACTGGATCGAGTTTTGAAGGGATAGGGGCCAGCCGGGAAGCGACTTTCTCATGTTTATCGGAGGTCGCCTTGTTTTTGAATTTTACTGCCCTGGCTTTGATATCGAAAAATCTTTCCATAACGGGTTTGGTTGGAGGGGGCGTTTCTTTGCCTTGGCAGATCATCGGCCCAGCCCTGACTCTGGTCGTCATCAGTTTCTTTTTAATCCTTCTTTGCGAAAATTCGCGCATTCCGGTTGATGACCCAGCCACGCATCTTGAGTTGACGATGATCCACGAGGTCATGGTTCTGGATCATAGCGGAGTGGATCTTGCCTATATTCTTTACGGAGGGGCTGTCAAACTTTTTGTTTTAGGAAGTTTTCTTATGGCCATTTTAATTCCGTTTAAAACTCAAAATATTTTTATGGATACGGGGATTTTTTGTTCAGGGATGACCGGATTAGCTGTTGCGATCGGCGTCATTGAATCAGTTATGGCACGGTTGCGCCTGAACCGTGTTCCCTATTTCTTAATATCCGCGGTCATCTTTGCTGTTTTTGCGCTTATTATTACCCTTGTAAGGGGAGGACATTAATGGAAGCTTGGTTGGATATGACTCTTGTGCTGGTTGTTTTGCTTGGGCTTTTTATGATCGGAAGCAATCGTCTGGGGGCCATAATTCAAATTTTCGGATTGCAGTCAGTGGTCTTAGGGACGATTCCTTTTTTAATGTATTTTTCAAAAATCGAAATACATATTGTCATTGTTTCTTTGGTCGCTATGGTGCTTAAAGGATTTTTGATGCCGTATTTTCTTTTTTGGGCGATCCGGCATGTTTCTATCCGTCGAGAGGTAAGTCCATTGATAGGTTTTGGCTCGACGCTTTTTTTAAGCGGCTTTCTGATTGCAGGGTCATTTATATTGTCGTCGAGGCTCATCTTTCCCTATCCTGTGATGTCCGATTTTATCATTCCGGCTTCCTTTTCGACCATCATGATGGGATTTTTATTGTTAATCAGCCGTGCTAAAGCGATCACCCAGGTGGTTGGATACCTGGTGATGGAGAACGGGATATTTTTATTTGCGCTTCTTTTATTGGAGAAAACGCCGCTTTTAGTGGAAATGGGCATTCTTTTGGATGTTTTTGTCGGCGCTTTGGTGATGGGAATCGTCGTCAATCATATCAGCGATCATTTTGAACACACGGACACGTCGCATTTAACCGTTTTGAGGGATTGAAAAAATGCTGTTTGTTTTGATTGTTTTGCCTTTAATGATGGCGGGCTTGATGTTTATTCTCCCAAGTAAGCGGGCGAGGATTTCTTTGCTTGTTCTGACGGCGTTATTTCATTTAAGTTGTGTTGTCTGTTTTTGGAAGATTGCTCCGCAAACCCAATGGCACGGCTTTTTGTCCCTTGATGTCTTGGGGCTTTTGATATTATCAATCATTAGCGTGTTGTTTGTCGTGGTTTCTTTTTATTTGATCGCGTATTTAAAGGGAGAGGAAAACAGGTCCACCCGTTTTTTTATCGCATGTCTTTTGGTTTTTCTATCAGCGATGACTCTTGTCACGGTGAGCCGGCATTTAGGGTTGTTATGGATAGCCATTGAAGCAACGACGCTTTTTAGCGCGATCCTTATCAATTTTCACCGTACTCCGCGGGGAATAGAAGCAACCTGGAAATTTTTGTTGATCTGCTCGGTGGGTATCGCCATGGCATTGCTCGGCACTCTTTTTTTGGCCGTTGCCGCCACAAATATTAAATCCTTGTTATTGGAAGATTTATTAAGCAATGCCCCGGCCCTTATTGAATCCTGGCTCAAGTTAAGCGTGATCTTTCTTCTTATCGGCTACGGGACAAAGATGGGGCTCGTCCCTATGCACAGCTGGAAACCGGATACTTATGGAGAGGCGCCGGGTCCAGTCGGGGCGCTCATGTCCGGAGCCCTGACGAGTTGCGCTTTTCTGGCTATTTTGAGAGTCGGACAGATTTGTCATCAAGCCGATCAAATGGCGTTCTTTCAGTCAATCACATTATTGTTGGGAATGCTATCGTTGTTTGTGGCCAGTGTTTTTATTTTAGGTCAAACGGATTTTAAAAGGATGTTGGGTTATTCCAGCATCGAACATATGGGGATTTTGGTTCTGGGGGTCGGTTTAGGCGGCGCCGGTTTTTACGGAAGTTTGTATCATATGCTCAATAACGCTTTTGCCAAAGGATTGATGTTTTTAGTGGCAGGAAATCTTTATCGCTACTATAGAAACAGTAAAGCACATCATATCCAGGGTGTTCTGCATAGCTATCCCCAGACGGGGATCCTTCTTCTGGTTGGGTTCCTATGTGTTACCGGATTCCCGCCTTTTGGCACATTTTTCAGTGAGTTACTGATTTTAAACGCGGCCGTCACCGGGAAACATTATATCGTCGCATTCTTGTATGTTTTATTTCTGGGTATTATTTTTATCGGTATGTCGAAGATCGTCTTGAAGATGGCGTTTGGTGAGCCTCAAGACAAGCCCGCAGACGATCAGTATCGTGAAAGTATCAGCATGGTTGTTCCATTGGTGATTTTGGGATTGATTGGCCTTCTTCTCGGTATTTTTATACCGTCATATTTGAGCGAAGTCTTGCAAAGGGCAAGCGGATTTCTCGGAGGGCAATAGGAATATGGTATTAAGAAAATTTTGCATTCGGAATGGACAGAGTTGGCATTTGAATCAAGTGCCATTATATGAATCTGAAATTTTTAGGAATGAAGTCTTGGAGGAATGTCGATCGGGATCAAGGATCGTTAATTTATTCGGAACTCTTGAAGAAAGCGGGGATGTCCGTATGTCCGCTATGACCAGCAAAGATGATGATGCCCGGATCTCTTTGTTTTCAGTGAAGATATCCAAGGACAGCCCGGTCTTTAAATCGTTGACCCCGGAGCTTCCTGAGGTTCAAGGATTTGAACGGGAGATCGCGGAGCAATTCGCTGTTACATTCGAAGGGCATCCGTGGTTCAAACCGCTGCGTTACCATCAAAATTATAGAAAAGTCCCTGATCTTTGGCCGGGAATCCAGGAGAAACCTATCCCTGGAAGCTATTCGTTTTATAGGTTTAATGGGGAAGAGGTTCATGAGGTGGGTGTTGGCCCTGTTCATGCCGGTATTATCGAACCGGGGCATTTCCGATTTCAGTGTCATGGAGAAGAAATTTTGCATCTGGAAATCCAACTGGGGTATCAGCACCGCGGTATCGAAAAAATGATGGAAGAAGGACCCATGGAAAGGGCTGTTCTTCTGGCGGAATCAATTGCCGGCGATACGGTCATCGGGCACGTCATGGCCTATTGCAATTTGATTGAATCTTTATCCGGTTGCGTGATATTTCCACGGGCGGAGGCGTTGCGGGCTGTTGCCCTTGAACTGGAGAGGCTTTCGAATCATATCGGTGATCTGGGGGCTTTGGGAACGGATATTGGATTTCTGCCGACGGCGGCTTATTTCGGAAGGCTTCGGGGAGAATTTCTAAATATGCTAATGGAGCTTAGCGGTAATCGTTACGGGAGAAGTTTTTGCCGTCCCGGAGGAGTGTTTTTTGACCTTGATCCGAAAATGAATGATGATTTTCGTGGACGTTTATCGGTGGCGAAAAAAGAATTAAAAGAATTAACGGATCTTTTCTTTTCAAAACCATCGGTTCTTGCCCGATTGGAAGGCGTGGGGATTGTATCTGAACAGACAGCCAAAGAACTCGGATTGGTCGGTCCTGCGGCACGCGCCTGCGGCCTGAGCCGTGATGTGCGCACGGATCATGCTTCCGGGATATACCGTTTCCGGCACCTGCCGGTTTCGCTGGCTTCGATGGGTGATGTTTTTGCCCGGGCGCAGATCCGCTGGCTTGAGGCACAAAGATCTTTGGATTTTCTTTTGGAATTGTTGGATCAAGTTCCTAAGGGAGAGTTGTGTACAAATGTCCCGTCGCTTAAATCGGATCAAATGGCATTGGCCATGGTGGAAGGATGGAGAGGGGAAATCGCGCATGTGGCCATGACCGATACGCAATCAAAGATTATCCGATATAAAATCAAGGATCCGTCTTTTCATAATTGGGGTGGGTTGGCTATGGCGGCGCGCGGTGCCCAAATATCTGATTTTCCGCTTTGTAACAAGAGTTTCAATTTGTCGTATGCTGGACATGATCTTTAAACAGGAGTTCAAAATATGTGGAGAATAATTAAGGCGCGGATTAAACAAGGATACCGCACTTTAAAATATCCTCAGGGAGAGGTTGTCTTCCCGGAGCGTTTTCGTGGAAAACCAGCAATAAATTTTGATTCAAAGAACATAGACAAGAAGTTTGACACAACAGATGCGGTGATTTTAAAGGATGCATTATCGGTTGACCTTGGGAAATTGCTTTTTAATGAGGATATTAAAAAGGCGTGCCCATTAGTTTATTCGCAAGATCATCGGATGGCTGTTTCTAAAAAGGAGGATCTGATTTTCAAAAACAATGAGCTTAAATTGGCTTCCGCTCTTGTGGAGAAAACAAAAAGAATTTTCGGGCGCTCTCTTAAGCTGAGGGAGGTATGCGCTGGAAGTTGTAATGGTTGTGATTCTGAAATACAAGCTCTTAATAATGTCGTCTTTGATCTGTCGCGTTTCGGTATCGAATTTGTGGCTTCCCCCCGGCACGCCGATGGTCTCATGGTCACCGGCCCGGTGACAAGAAATATGGAATTGGCGCTTAAAAAGACTTATGAAGCCGTCGCCGATCCCAAGATTGTGATAGCCGTTGGTGCCTGCGCGATTAGTGGTGGTCCTTTCTATGGGAGTAAAGAGGTTCGTAATGGGGTCGATCATTTAATCCCCGTTGATCTTTATGTCCCAGGGTGTCCGCCGCATCCTTTGACCATCCTCGATGGATTGTTGAGATTGTTGGATAAATTGGAGAAATAGTATGTTGATAGCGGAGAATTTTTTTGAATATGTTTGAAGGTAAAAAGATTCCCGAAGGAATTCAGATATACGAAATCACCGAACCGGTTTCATTTGGGGCTCTCCCTCGATACGACACTGTCATCCGTATGGTCGATAAAATTCCAAAAGGAAGAATATTAATATTGAGAAAAGTCCGGTCATTCGATGAAAGTGATTTCCATTTGCTAAAGAATTCTTGCGAACGGTGTTACCGGGAGAAGATAAAACTTGTCTTGGTTGGTGTACAGTCACAGCCTTTAAGTTTGATCAAAAAAGACGGATTATATGACCTCATCGGCCCTCTCAATATTGTCGATACTCTTCAGCAGGCTTTAAAACGATTTGATCAGGGTGTTGATATTGATCCGACATCAACAGAATATTGCTAATCAGCAATATATTATCGATACGCTGGTACGACAACGAATGGGGTTATTCGAACAAGGTTGTTGAGCCCTACCGTAACTTTATTTATTGATCAGGCCATTCAAATCTGGAAATTATTTTATGCTATTGACTTTCCCAATCGCTCAGCCACCCAAACCTTAATAATGGATTGGCGTGGGACACCAAGGCGCTTCGCTTCTTTATCTAAACATTGAAGCATCCATAGAGGAAAATCCACGTTTACTCTTTTTTGCTCCTGTTCCGGTCTTCTGGCTTTTGATAAATCGAGATGGCTGGCGATATTCTTTCCCTCGTCAAATTGTTTATCAAATTCATTGGTTTTCATAAATGTCCACCTCCTCTTGTCTGAGTAGTGTCAAAAGTTTTTCTTCTAAATTTTTTTATCTTCTTTGTTTTTAGAGAGTTTTAATCAAAAGAATTCCTCGGAGCTTGCTGCGGGGAGGTTCATTTGTTTTGGAATTTTTTAAAAAATATGATGGCTTTTTGATCATCCCCACCAATTTCGGTCCAAACTTCGATATTGGATCGCCTCTGCGATATGTTCCGGAGAAATTTCTATCTTTCCAGCAAGATCAGCGACGGTGCGTGCGACCTTTAGAATTTTATCATTCGCCCGGGCCGATAAATGCAGCTCGGTCAGCGCTTGTTTTAAAAGCGTTTCGCTTTCGGGTTTGAGTTTGCAGTGCGCCTTCAACGATTTTTGGTCCATGAAGGCATTGGCAAAAATCAGGGAGTTTTTAAATCTTTGTTTTTGCGCCTCCCGAGCAAAAGAAATTCGCTCCTTGATTTGGGCAGAGGTTTCCTGCGGAAGGGTTTGAAAAAGTTCGTTGGGGGAAAGGGCCGGAACCTCGACGTGGATATCAATCCGGTCTAACAGCGGGCCGGAAATTTTGGAAAGATAACGTTGGATTTGCGGAGATGAACATTGGCAGTTCCGTCGAGGATTGAGATAATAACCGCAGGGGCAGGGGTTCATGCTGGCGATGAGCATAAACTGTGCTGGGAAGCGGCTGACCTTCACGGTCCGGGCAATGGTGACCTGATGGTCTTCCAAAGGCTGGCGCAGGGACTCAAGGACGTTGCGGTTGAATTCCGGAAGCTCGTCGAGGAATAAAACTCCGTTATGACTTAAGGTGATCTCGCCGGGCTTGGGGATGGAGCCCCCGCCGACGAAAGAGGCGTGCGAGCTGGTATGATGTGGCGAGCGAAACGGCCGTTGCACGATGAGGCCGTTATTCTGATGAGCCAGCCCCATGACCGAATGGATCTTGGTGATTTCTAAGGCCTCTTCCATACTGAGGTTGGGGAGAATGGTTGGGATGCGTTTGGCCAACATGGTCTTTCCGCTTCCCGGCGGGCCGATCATCAAACAATTATGCGAACCCGCGGCCGCGACTTCCAGGCCGCGTTTGACCGAAAGTTGTCCCTTGACGTCGGAGAAATCGATGGGGTAAGAATTGGCCTGGTTCAAATGTTGTGTCACGTCAGATGGGTAGCGGGAAATGGTTTCTGGATTGAGCAGGAAATGCACCACTTCGGCTAATTTTTCAACCGGGTAAATGGCCACGTCTTGAGCTAAAGCGGCTTCTTGGGCGTTGGCTTTAGGAAGGATGAGTCCTTTGAATTCGTTTTTGGTCAAGGATAGAGCGATGGGGAGAGAGCCCCGGATCGGACGGATTTTTCCGTCGAGTGAAAGTTCGCCTAAAATCACATAGTCTTTGAGTGGTTCGAGCGGGATTTGTCCGCTTGCCGCTAAAATTCCTAAGGCAATCGCCAGATCATAAGCCGGCCCTTCTTTTTTGATATCGGCCGGGGAGAGATTGACGGTGATCCGTTGTGATTTGTACTCATAGCCGCTGTTTCTAATGGCTGCCCTGACCCGTTCTTTGCTTTCTTTGACGGCGTTGTCTGGCAGGCCAACGATTTTGGTGCCGGGAAGGCCGCGGGACGCGTCAACCTCAATATTGACCGCAAAGGTGTCAAGGCCAGAAAGACCAAAGCTGTGAACTTTAGCTAACATAAGCAATGGCAGGGGTTTATTGTTTTGATAAAATGAGTTTCCTCAGACGGTGTAAAAAATCAAGCCGTCTTGGCAGGGATGCGCTTTTCGCTAAACTTTATTGGGGATATTGTTTGGTAAAATTCTTGCTTTTTGTTTATGGGGAAATTATAATGTGAATTTACCATAGATTGAAGACAGCGTCAATGGATATCTGTCCCCGCATTCAGTGCATCGATTGATATTTTTTCAGATAACAAACTGATTAACCTTGATTCCCTTTTTTAAAGTTGGGGGCTGGGTTATGGGTAAGGAAGAAGTCGCTAGAGGGTTGGGCACCAAGCAAAAACAGCATGAGCGAACATCATTTCATGGCGATTTTTAGCAATAAAATTTTGTTAATCACATTGAGCGTTTGGGCGACGGCTCAGGGGTTGAAGGTTATTTTTGGTTTCATTTCCGAACGCAAATTTAACTTCCGTTGGTTCATTGGTACTGGCGGGATGCCTTCAAGCCATGCCGCGGGTTCAACCGCGCTTGCGACGAGCTGTGGATTGGTGGCCGGGTTTGATTCCGTGATTTTTGCTTTATCCGCGGTTTTTGCCCTGGTGACGATGTTTGACGCTCAGGGGGTCAGGCGATCAACGGGGGTACAAGCGACGATTTTGAATCGAATCCTTGATGATATTTATTGGAAGGGAAAAATTGAGTCCAATCGGCTAAAGGAACTGATTGGGCATACCCCGATTCAGGTTTTTGCAGGATTCATTTTGGGGGTGTTTCTGTCCATTTTCTTTTATCAAATTTTTTAGAACAGGAGGCCGAGGTGAATAGAGGAATTGTCGTTTATGTTGTTGTTGCTGTCGTCTTGATTGGTGGTCTGTTTTTTATTTTGCATCGGAAGAGCGAGCCTAAAATTGTAATGTCAGAGACCGCACTTAAAGTCAATGAGCTGCATGAAAAGGCATCGCAGCTTGTCAATAGTCAGCAATTGATCAAGGCGCGTGAGCTTTATCGAGACATCCTGACGAATTATCCCGACGCGGAAAATATCGCCTCTGTTCAAAAGGAATTGGAAAATTTGAACATGGAATTGATTTTTTCAAAGGAGTTATGGCCGGAGAAATCGGTGATGCATGAAGTAGGGCCGGGAGATACGATCGGGAAAATCGCTAAGAATTACGGAACAACGGTTGAATTGCTTAAAAAAAGCAACAACCTCAGCGGTGATGTGATCCGCGTTGGACAGAAGTTGCGTGTTTGGACTGGGCATTTCAATGTTTTCGTTGATAAGTCGCAGGACATTTTGATTTTGAAGGACGGGAATGAAGTGATTAAGGTCTATGATGTTTCAACGGGAGCCAACAACAACACCCCCGTCGGGACATTTAAGATCATCAGCAAATTGACGGATCCGGTATGGTTTAATAAAGGAGCGGTCGTCCCCCCAGAAAGCCCGGAAAATGTTTTAGGCTCACGCTGGCTTGGCTTTAATATTCAAGGATACGGTATTCATGGAACGGTTGATCCGGAAACCATTGGCCAACAGGTCACGGCTGGCTGTGTGCGTATGCGTAATAAGGAAGTTGAAGAACTCTACAGCATTCTGCCCATGGGGACGGAAGTGGTGATTGTCGATTGAACCGAAGATCCTAGAAAGCGATTCGGTCCCCTCTTTTTTCCTACGGATAGAACATTTTTTAGCCAAGTCAGGTTAACAGCTAAAGGTTGGTGGTAACCCATGAGTGGTTTGGATTTTGAAAAACCCATCTTAGAGCTTGAGGCCAAGATCAAAGAATTAAAAAATTTTGGTTCGGACAAGAAAATCAATCTTGTCCCGGAAATCAAAAAGCTCGAACAGAAGCTCGAGAAGATGAAAAAAGATATTTACGAGAATTTGACCGATTGGCAGCGGGTGCAGATCGCGCGCCATCCGCAGCGTCCGTACACGTGCGATTATATCCATATGTTGACAGCAGATTTTTTGGAACTGCATGGGGATCGTTTGTTTGCGGATGATTTTGCCATGATCGCCGGATTTGCTACCATCGACGAGCAAAAAGTCATGATCATGGGGCATCAAAAGGGCCGTGATACCAAGGAGAACATCATACGCAATTTCGGCTGCGCTCATCCGGAAGGTTATCGTAAGGCCATCCGTTTGATGCGGCTCGCTGAGAAATTTCATCTGCCAGTGGTTACCTTGATTGATACGCCCGGGGCTTATCCGGGGGTAGGGGCTGAGGAGCGCGGCCAGGCCCAGGCGATCGCCGAGAATCTGCGGGATATGGTCGGTATTAAAACGCCTATCATCGCGGTCATCATTGGCGAGGGTGGAAGCGGTGGTGCCATTGGGATCGGGGTCGCGGATCGGGTGTGCATTTTACAAAATGCTTATTATTCCGTCATTTCGCCGGAAGGGTGCGCGTCGATCCTTTGGCGCAACGCGGTCAAGGCGCCAGAGGCGGCCAACGCGCTCAAATTGACCGGTGAGCACTTGCTGAAGTTCGGGGTTGTCGATTGTGTCATCCCAGAGCCACAGGGAGGAGCGCACCGCGACCCGGAATATGTCGCTGGCCAGCTTAAGGCGATCATCAGCAAATACATCCAAGAACTTTTACTCCTCTCATCCCAAGAACTTTTAGAAGCCCGCTATCAAAAATTTCGTAAGATCGGTGAATTCAGCGAGAATCTCGTCGATCCAGCCGCAGTTGACGAAAAAGCGTAGATCAATTCCTTCTTCAAAATCCATGAAACAACCCAACGATATCAGAGATTTGTCTTTTTCGGAACTGGCAGATTATTGTAAGCAGATCGGCGAGCCGGTATTTCGGGCAGGACAGATTTTTGATTGGATTTATCAAAAAGGTGTCGACAGTTTTGCTGACATGACGAATCTGACCAAAGGTTTGCGGGAACAGCTGCAAAAGGATTTTGTCCTCGGGCCGTTGGAAGTTGAAAAACAGCTCACTTCGAACGATCAGACGCAGAAATTTTTGTTTCGTTTGTCCGATAAGGAGCGGGTGGAAGCGGTTTTGATTCCTACTGAAACCCGCACGACGGTGTGTGTCTCGACACAGGCCGGTTGCAAATTCGGCTGCCGGTTTTGCGCGAGCGGGATCGGTGGATGGAGCCGCGACTTGAGCTCAGCTGAGATTTTAAGTCAGATCCTTTATGTCAAGAAACAGGCCAAGCAGCATCCGTTATCGCACGTTGTTTTTATGGGCACGGGCGAGCCGCTGGACAACTATGAGAATTTATTGAAAGCGATCCGGGTGATCAACGGCAAGGAAGGGTTGAACATTGCCGCCCGACGGATTACGGTTTCAACGTGCGGTGTCATCCCAAAGATTCAGCAGTTATCACGGGAAGGGTTGCAGATTGAACTGGCAGTCTCTTTGCATGGGTATAGCAATGAGTCGCGTAAAGTCCTTATGCCGGTCAATAAAAAATACCCGATGAAAGATTTGATTGAGGCCTGCCGCGAGTATATCCAAAAAACCAAACGACAAGTGACCTTTGAGTACATTTTGTTAAAAAGTGTGACTTGCAGCAATGAGGCGGCCAGGGAATTGGGAAGGCTTTTGAAGGGGATGATCTGCAAGATGAATTTGATTCCTTACAATAAAGTTTGGGAATTTGATTATGAACCGCCCAGCCCGAGCGAAGCCATAGCATTCAAAGATCAACTCGAACGTTACGGCATTCATGCCACCATCCGTGTTCCCCGCGGCCGTGATGTCGGTGCTGCCTGCGGCCAGCTCAGACACACAAATCAAGTGCCCGAACCAGTGTGAGGATATTGTACCATTCCCTTGCGCCCAAAATAAAAATATTGACAAATATTTTTGTTAGTAGTATATTAGTAGTACGTTAGTACACTGTAATAATATAAAATACTGAAAATAATATACTTATGGCATGAATACTAAATACGATCTAATAAACAGTTTTACAAATGAACGTTATTTAACCAAAGAAGAGGCGGGATACCGAATCCCTAATGATATTTCTTTGGAAGAATTTTGGACAGCTCTGCAAAATTTCCGTAAACAACGCTGTGAATACATACCGTTTGATGATCAGAACAGTCATCCTTTTTGGTATCTGTTGACGCCGCAGTTACAGCAAAATCTCCATCAAATTGATTCTTTGGGCAGAGACTCTATTTACAAACTGGTCAGGGAAGAAATTGAGTTTGAAATGATTAAAGATTCATTGATGGAGGAAGCGGTGTTTTCAAGCGCCATTGAAGGGGCTTTTTCAACTGTCAAGCGTCTAAAAGAAATGGTTGATAAAAAGGAACCGCCGAAAGATATTAATGATCAAATGGTCTTAAACAATTATCGGGCGATGCAGTTTGTTCTGAAAGAAAAGCACAGGAATCTGGATATTGATTTAATACTCGAGCTGCAAAAAATTGTTACCGAAGACACGTTGGATGAAGATGATGCTGCTTTCAGCGGACAATTCCGTAATGATTGGGTCTATATTAAAGACAAGAGGGACCGGATTATTTATACACCGCCGCACGCTGATAAGGTTATGCCCGCGTTGGAAAAGCTCGTTGAGTGGGTTAATCAGAAAGCGGAAAGAGGATTTATTCATCCGATCATTAAGGCATCGTTCGTTCATCTGTATTTTGTGCACATTCATCCATTTTTTGACGGCAACGGAAGAACAGCCCGAGCTTTATTTTATTTCGATTTGATTAAGAATGAATATGAATTTTTCAAATATTTCTCAATATCAGTCGCCGTCCAGAAAGCCAAGGGAAAATATTACAAGTCCATCCGTGATTCAGAATTGCATGAGGGGGATTTTACTTATTTTCTTCTTTATATGGCCGGTACGATCCTTGAATCCATTCATTTGGTCAAGTCTCGTATTGCGCATCATTATCAGAAAGAATTTGTCGTGGACCGGTTGAATAAAGACGGTATCCTTTTGAGTGAGCGCCAGCAAAAATTCATTAAAAGGTTTTTCATTATGGATCAGCGCGTGATCACTATAAAGAAATATCAGGACTGGTTTAAGGTGGTTTATGAAACCGCCCGCCGCGATCTGGATGACCTGCGCGCTAAAGGTGTTTTGGAGAAAGGGAAGCAGGGCCGTGCATTTGTGTACCGGCCGAATCATCAGTTTGGGGCCTAGTATAATGTTAGTAGTTCGTATTATCGTAAATAATTGATATTATGTCAGGGCTGTCCCAACGTTTTTAAATCATTTTTTGTAAATGTTTGATTTTCATATGTTACCAACAAAAAACCGTTTAATCGATTTGAATTCAATTGCGTGTTATTTTGACGTTCCTACTA
>JAHFFT010000070.1 GCA_023247795.1 Candidatus Omnitrophota bacterium | reverse complement strand
CTTGAATGATCCGTTCGCCTTTCAACAGAAGTTCAGCCTGCCGTTCAGCTTCAAATTCAAGGGCGGCCTTAACGGCTTTGAACGAATTCATGTTTTTAATTTCGGTTTTGGTCCCGAGTTTTTGTTCTCCCTTTTTTCGGATCGAAATGTTGGCATCACAGCGTAAGCTCCCCTTTTCCATGTCGCAATCCGAGACAGCAAGATATTTCAAAATCAGTTTTAAGGTGGTGAGATAGTCGTGGGCTTCCTGTGCTGAGCGAATATCAGGTTCGGTGACAATTTCCATGAGTGGACTCCCAGCACGGTTATAGTCAACCAAGCTCGCCTTCAACTGCGAATCGTGAATCAGTTTTCCAGCGTCCTCTTCCAAATGCGCCCGATGCACGCGGATTTTAATTTTTTTTTCGGAAGTTTCAATAAGCACATAACCGTCACGAGCGATCGGTTGGTCGTATTGCGAGATTTGATAACCTTTGGGCAAGTCAGGGTAGTAATAATTTTTTCGATCGAACTTGATGCGATGATTGACCTGACAATTGAGTGCTAAGGCCACTTTGATCGCGTAGATCAGCGCGGTTTTATTCAGGACCGGTAAGGCTCCTGGCAATCCTAAGCACACCGGACAGGTCAAGGAGTTTGCTTCCTTGCCGAATTCATTGGCACAGCCGCAGAAAATTTTTGTCTTAGTGTTGAACTGCAGGTGGACTTCCAATCCGATGACGATTTCAAGATTTTCGTTAACCATGGTTATTCTTACCGAAAGAGATTTTTGGTTTTTCTTTATGCCAAGGTGTATTTTGCTCGTAGGTATAAGCAACACGAAACATCATTTCTTCCGCGTAGGGTTTGGTCATGATCTGCAGGCCCAAAGGCAGTCCTTTTTTTGAGAAACCGCAGGGAATGGATATCGCCGGGATCCCCGCTAAATTGGCAGAGATTGTACAGATATCAGAGAGGTACATTGACAAAGGATCATGGGTCCTCTCCCCGATTTTGAACGCGGCCGTCGGCGAAGTGGGAGTAAGGACCGCGTCGCATTCCGTGAAAACTTTATCAAAATCGTTTTTTATGAGGGTCCGGACCTTTTGTCCGCGCAGGTAGTAGGCGTCATAATAACCTGAGGAAAGGGAATATGTCCCCAGCATGATCCGGCGTTTGACTTCAGGGCCGAATCCATGAGCGCGGGTTTCTTCGAACATATCAATGATGTTGGATTTGCGCGTTTTTTCCGGACGCTGCCGGAGTCCGTAGCGTACCCCGTCGTAGCGGGCTAAATTGGAGCTGGCCTCGGCGGTGGCGACAATGTAATAGGTCACGACGCAATATTCCGTATGCGGCAGAGAAACTTCTTGGATCATTGCCCCTTTGCTCCGTAGCAGGTTGATTGCCTCTTCCATCGCGATTTTTACTTCTGGATCGAGTCCATCGATGAAATATTCTTTTGGAATGCCAAGCCGCAAATTTTTGACGTCATTGATCAAGGATTGTTGATAGTCGGGTACGGGCACATCCGCCGAGGTGGAATCGCGTTCATCATGACCAGCAATGATTTTTAAGAGCAGTGCCGCGTCCGTGACATCTTTCGTGATCGGACCGATTTGATCGAGACTGGAGGCAAAGGCAATCAATCCGTAACGCGAAACACGTCCGTAGGTAGGCTTAACACCAACCACACCACAAAATGATGCTGGCTGTCGGATTGAACCGCCAGTATCAGAACCGAGCGCCCAAACCGCTTCATCGGCCGCGACCGCCGCGGCCGAGCCGCCGCTGGATCCGCCAACAACGTAATCAAGGTTCCAAGGATTTCTCGTCGGGCCATAACAGGAATTTTCCGTGGAAGAACCAAAAGCAAATTCGTCCATGTTGGTGTGCCCACTCATGACACTGCCGGCCTTTTTTAAACGCGCGATCACGGTCGCGTCATAGGGGGGATGAAATCCTTTTAAAATTTTTGAACAGCAGGTCGTTTCCTCGCCGTTGACGCACATGTTGTCTTTGACCGCAATGGGCAAGGGACAAGTCCCTTCTTCCAAATTGAAGGCGGCCTTGACTGGTTCATGAAAATGAACATAGGCTTTGATATGTTGATCGCAGTCTTTGATTTGGCTGATGATCGACTGTTGGATATCTGAGGGCTGTATTTTTTTTGCCTTGAGCAGGGCTAGAAGTTCGTGGGCGGTTAAAGAGTTAAGTGGTTCCATGGGCTGGATTGGTCAATGACCGCTATTCGATTACCTGCGGCACTTTGAAGCTGGAATCATGTTTAGCAACAGCTGTTTTTAAAGCCAGGTCTCTCCCTAAAGAAGGTTGAACTCGATCTTCGCGAAAAACATTTTTTAGAGAAAGAACGTGCGTGGTTGGTTGGGTTTGACTGACGTCTAGTTTTTCAAGTTTTTTAACATAATCTAAAATGTTTTCAAGTTCTTTGGTGAGCCGCTGCAATTCCGCTGTTTCCAGATGCAGACGAGCTAAGTCGGCAATGTTTTTGACTGTTTCTTGATTGATCATCATTTTTCCCCAAATAAGAAAACCATATCATAACATTCTTAAATCAGCGTGACAAGGGTTAACTGGTAACCCATGGAGTTCAACCCCCGGGGTTCCTGGGTAAATGGGTCAACTCGTCAGGGAATCTTTGATATGGTCCGGCATGGCGATGGGCTTGAATTGGCTGTTTAAGCAGACCAAATTGACTAAGGCTTCGACAACGACCCTGGCGGATTTTTTTTGCAGAATGGTTTGCTGAAAGATGATTTGAGCGGCGGTCACCTTGATGACTTGAGCCTGGCAAATGAGGATGTCGCCGTATTTGGCGGGGCTTTTATAATCGATGGAACATTTGCGGACCGCGTAAAAGATCCCTTGCTCATGAAAGGCCTTGACGCTAAGCCCTTTCTTTTCCAGATGTTCGGTCCGGGACTCTTCGAGGAATTTTAAATAATTCCCGTAATAAACAACCCCGCCGGCATCGGTGTCATGATAGTAGACGCGTTTTTCCATTAAATCCCCGGTTTCTGTTTTTAAATTTCTACAATTTTTGTTAACAGCTCCGTTATGACGTTCAATTCCTTCAAAGCCAATTCAAGAAATTCTTTAGGGACAGCTTCCCCTTTGGCTAACCTTTCAAGTGCGATTTTAGGCGCGGTCAATTTATTGCGAATTTCGGATGTAATCTCTTCGTTCATTCTAACGAGTTTCCTTTCCTCACATTTATTCTTGCCACCATTGGAGCATAGAATCGCGTATCCAGCAAGAAATTTTCAATCACAAGAAAATATTTTAAAAAATATGGCAACAGCCCTTGCATTCTGAATATTCATATGTTAACATTACTTTAGCCACGGAAAGAAATTTCTGTGGCTTTCTTTTTTGATTGTAAATTGGTAAGTTTTACAAACATATCTACCAGAAAGCGTTATGCCTCCCTCCCAAAAAATTTCAGCAGTTAATGTCAGTAAAGGCAAAGATAAACGTTTTTTACCGCGTTGGGAAGTCAACAATCGGATTTCTTGTCAGTTTGGCAACAGCCGCCAGGTTTATCAGTGCGTTAGTAAAGACCTCAGTTGTTCAGGGGCCTGCTTTTACTCAGATGTACTTCCCGCCAGCAATCAAGTGAAGTTGAAAATTTATCTTTCGGAGCGTCAAAGTGTCGATGTGAAAGGCAAATTAGCTTGGAAGAAAATGGAAAACGACCGGCATTTGCTTGGTGTTACTTTTTTTGAGACCCCCGAAACGGTTCAAGAGACCATTCTCAAATACGCCTTTGAGATCAATCGAAAAGACATTGTCCGCCACTGGTTCAACGGCTGGGGCAGTTAAATACCGCCAACTCCTTCCTTCTTAAGAAAGCTGATTCGCCAAATCGACGTATTCTTTGAGACCCAGATTTTCCGCTCTCAAATTTCCCCCAATCTGACAAATCACGAAAGCCATTTGCAACCGATCCTTATCAACGAATCCGGCCAGGGCATTGCCGATTTTTTTTCGGCGCTGCTGAAATGCCTGTTGGATCAAGTGAAATAGGAAAACCACATTCTTTGCTTGATAGGGATAAGGCCGCTTTCGCATCCTGATGAAACAGGATTGGACTTTGGGCTGTGGATAAAAGGCTTTCGCTGGAATGGTAAAAAGGATTTCGACTTCGGAGTAGTATTGAACAAAACAGCTGAGCCGGCCGTAAATTTTGTTGTTAGGCATTGCCGCCAGACGTCGGCCGAATTCCCACTGCACGGTCAAAAATATTTCGGCATTGAGGGCCTTATCATCGAGAAGTTTTTCAATGATGGGAGTTGAGATGTGATAAGGAATATTTCCAAAAATTTTTGTGACCTTTTCAAACCCGAGTAAGTCGATATCTAAAAAGTCTTTGTTCAAGAGGGTCAGGGAATCGGTTTTGAATTTTTTTTGCAGCAATTTAAAAAGTCTTGTGTCCTTTTCAACCGCGTAAAGGTGTTTGATTTTGTCCAATAGATTTTTCGTCAGCGCCCCTCTTCCCGGGCCGATTTCTAAAAGTACGTCTTCAATCGTTAGGTCCATGGCGGCCAGGATCCGTCTTTGGTAATTGGCGTCGACCAGAAAATTTTGGCTAAGATAGGGGTTGGGACGAGGCGAGGAGTTTTTCATCAAATTGTTTGGTTTTTTTCAGCTAAAAGTTTGAAAGTCAGTTTGATGGCAGCGATCATCGACGAGGCATCGGCTCTATTTTTACCGGCAATGTCAAAAGCCGTGCCATGCGCGGGCGATGTTCGGATGAACGGCAGTCCAATGGTGAGATTCACCAGCTGTTTAAACTCAAGGGCCTTGATGGGAATCAACCCCTGATCGTGATACATGGCAATGATCGCATCGAAAACAGGACCTCTTAAGCCGCTAAACAAAGTGTCGGCGGGGAAAGGGCCTTTGACGAGGAGGCCTTGCTGGCGGGCCATTTTGATGGCAGGGATGATGGTCTTGATTTCCTCATCACCGATCAGTCCTCCCTCTCCAGCATGCGGATTGAGACCGCAGACTCCAATTGTCGGAGTTTTGATTCGAAAAAGGGTTTTTAACGACACCGCGGTCAATTGGATTGTTCTCAGGATTTTTTCTGTTGTGATCAGCGCCGAAACCTCTCGTAACGGCACATGACGGGTCGCGACAACCAAACGGAGTTTTTTTCCGACAAACATCATTTCATAATCCTTGATTTTAAAATGTTCCGCCAAATATTCGGTATGTCCGATAAAAGGAATCCCCGCGTTGACCATGGCCTCTTTGCAGACCGGGGCGGTCACTAAACCTTGGATTTCATTATTTTTGAGCATCTGGAGTGCCGAGTCGATGTAAGCCGCGGCCGCTTGTGCGGTCTGCCGACTCGGTCTTCCCGGGTGGATTTTTAACAGCAACGGGATTTTTATATCAAGGAAGTCGTTGCTATTAACCCCATTGAAATATCGATCGAATGATTTTTGATCACCAATGATTTTTAAGGGGATTTCTTTCGAAAGATTGAGTTGGCGCAGCGCTTTGGCCGTGACTTCTGGTCCGATGCCCGAAGGATCACCTATGGTTATGGCGATGGTCGGTTTGGAGTGGGTCTTCATGGGCATAAGGGTTTTATAAGTAAAGACGGTGGTCATTGCGGGGAGCGTTTTTTGCGACGAAGCAATCTTAATCAAGAAGGATTGCTTCGCTCTACTTCGTTGCGCTCGCAATGACAGAAATAATTCATATGGGGATCAAATGTCATTCGAGTCGTTCTTGATTTCGATGTAAGCTTTTGCTTTCAGTTCATCGACCCAATCACGAAAGTTTTTTTGGAATTTGATTTGGAAGATCTCATCATAGATTTTCTTTTTGACTTCTTCTAATGAGGAGACTTCCATCGGGAGTTTTTCTTTGACCTGGAAAATGTAGTAGCCGTTGGCGGTTTCAATCAGCGGCGATATCTCTTTGGGTTGGAGCTGGAAAACTGTTGCTTCGATGTCCGGAAGAAATTGTCCCTTTTTGATCAACCCGATCGATGGGGCCTCAGAATATTTCTGCGCCAAAGAAGCAAAATCATTTCCTTGACTGAGGAGGTCTTTGACAGAGGCGTAAATATTTTCGGCCTTTTCCTTCGCCGCGCTTTTGTCATCCTGCTGGGCAATGAAGATCGATTCCAATTGCCGGCTTTCCGGCTTTTGAAAATATTCAGGATGTTGGTTGTAGTATTCGGTGACCTCTTGCGGATTGACGTAAATTTTTGCCCGGATTTCATCATTGATCAAATATTTCATTTTGATTTTATCCCGCACTTTCGAGCGCAGGTCGGTCAAGGTGTTGCCCTCAGCCAAAAGGGCATCGAGGAATTCCTGGTCAGACGTGTAGCGGGTTTTCATGCTGTCGATTTGCTGATTGACGGCGGCCTCATCGATTTTTATTCCCAAGGCGTTGGCCTTGTCCAAAATCAATTTTTCTTCAATCAGACGGCTGATCCCATTGGTTTTCATGTCATCGACAAGTTCTTGAACTTGCGAAGCTGGCAACCCTTCCATTTGGAGCTGATGATAGTTCGAAGTCACGTAATCTTCGTAATCTTTGAGGGTGATCACATCATCATTGACCACGGCAACAATGGTGTCTTCAACCGCACAAACGGGAAAAGGCAAAACCACCCAGGATAAGATCAATAAGAAAAGTGATGAGACAAAAGATCGTCGATGATTAATCATTTTTTTTGC
>JAHFFT010000015.1:17956-52753 GCA_023247795.1 Candidatus Omnitrophota bacterium | reverse complement strand
GATCTTTCGCTTGGGGCAGGATCGCGACGAGGATCTTGGTTAAAACGCATCAACGCGGTCCGGCTACTGGGATTGTAATCATGCTCAATCAAAATTGGCAAATCAAAGAAGCAAAGGTCTCGACGCTAAAAGCGGTATTGATTCAACCCTTTAGAACCGCGTTAGGTGAACATCAAAGTCTCGATAATTTGCTTTTTACCGTCAAGCTGACGAATAATGTGGTCGGATATGGCGAAGCTGCTGTCGCCACACACATCACCGGTGAAACCGTTCTTGGAACCGAACGCAATCTTAAGGCGGCTGCTGAGTGGTTGGCTGGCAAGGACCTTCGCGACTATCTTAAAATTTCTCATGTTTTGCACGATCGCTGGGGAAAGAATCCAGCGATGATCGCCGCCGTTGAAATGGCCTTGTTTGATGCTTTAGCGAAAAAATTCCATTGTCCACTTTGGCGGTTCTTCGGGCCGTGCTGCCGAAAACTTAAAAGCGATATCACCATCGTCATCGCTGATTTACCAGAAACTGAAAGCAGCATCCAAAAATTTTATCACCAAGGTTTCCGTTCTTTCAAAGTCAAAATTGGACGCGATTTTGATTTGGATATCAAACGGGTTGCTGCTGTATGGAAAATGGCACCAAAAAGCAAGATTTATCTCGATGCCAATCAGGGATTCAGCGCCGATGAAATGCTCAAATTTTTAACGCGATTGAAACGCCTTCGCATACGCCCGGATTTGTTGGAGCAGCCCGTGCCCCGTGATGATTACGAAGGACTCATCAAAATTTCCAAATCAACCGATATTCCAGTCTGTGCCGATGAAAGTGTCCGCAGCATCCCCGAGGCCATTCATCTCATCCAAACAAAGGCCGTTGATGTCTTTAACATCAAACTCATGAAATTTGGAATGGTCCACGCCTACGAAATTGTTAAGTTAGCAAAAATTTCCGGTGTTCGTCTGATGATCGGCGGCATGCTCGAAAGCTCCCTGGCCATGACAGCGGCCGGCCACTTAGCCGCTGGATCGGACGGTTTTGATTATGTCGATCTGGATACTCCATTTTTTATTCAAGACGAGGCCCAGCGCCATCCTTATCTTTCCTTCACTGGTGTTTATGATCTGCACAAAGTGAAAGAGGGGATTGGTGTGACACCTTTAAACTCACAAAATCTTTCATGATCACATATCCCATGTTTGTCATTTCAACGCTTGTTTTTATCGAATTTCTAGTCTTGTCGCTTGCCGCGCATTCCCGAACCAAACATTGGTTCCAATTCCTTCCAGCGATATTTTGGATTTATTTTTTGCCGATGGTCGCATCCACAAGCGGATTGCTGCCGTCTAAAATGCCGTTATATGATCAGGCGGTAAACGTTGGCTTGCCGATGAGTTTATTTTTACTTTTGATTGGCGTCGATCTAAAAGCAATCGTACGGATCGGCCGCAAATCGTTGTTGATATTTTTAGCAGGGAGTCTGGGGATTATGTTGGGGAGTGTTGTAACCTTTTTTTTATTTCGAAAAATTGTTGGCAACATATTTTGGACCGGATTTGGCGCGCTTTCTGCTTCGTGGACCGGAGGAAGTGCCAATATGATCGCGGTGAAATCAGCGATTGGGACACCGGACGATGTGTTTCTTCCAATGGTGGTTGTCGACGCGATTGTGCCATACGTGTGGATGGGGCTGCTGATGACCGCGGCCGGTTGGCAGCCAAGAGTTGACCGCTGGCTCAAGGCCGATCGAAAAATTTTTGATGAAATGAAAGCCCGTTTCAAATCTTCAGGCAATGCGCCTAAGGCGAAACTTGATTGTAAAAATATTCTCGTCTTAATTGCTGTAGCGCTTTGCGCGAGTTATGGTGTGCAAGCCCTTTCTAAGATTTTACCGGTCGCTGAAGGTGTGATTTCGCAATTCACCTGGACCATCATTTTGATATCAACGATGAGCTTAGTTTGTTCCCTGACACCACTTCGCCGTTTGGAAGGAAAGGGGGCGAGTCAAATCGGATATTTTCTTTTATATTTTGTTCTCACCACCATCGGTGTTAAGGCGACACTTTCGCATATCGGCACCGCGGCCGTTCTTATCAGCGCTGGATTTCTGATTGTTTTCATCCACGCCTGTGTTTTATTGCTTGCCGCAAAATGGCTGAAAGCGCCGATGATGCTGGTGGCAACCGCTAGCCAGGCCAACGTCGGCGGGGTCGTGTCAGCACCGATTGTTGCCGAGATTTACCAACCTGGCCTATCGGCGATCGGCCTGTTGATGGCGATCTTAGGAAATGTGATTGGAACTTATCTTGGTATCATGACAGCACAGGTATGCCGGTTGATCAGGTATCACTGAAATAAACAAAATAAACAAAGTTGCGTTAGGTGGCCCCAAATTATTTTCTTCCGGAAAGGACAAACGTATGTCTCCCCAAAAAAATATTAAAGTAAGTAAGAAAACCAAGGTCGAAATCTGGCTCGGGAGAGAAACGTCGCATATACGCAAAGCTCTTGAAAATGCGTCGAGTTATTTTGATGACAGGGATGCTTTGACGGTCAATACGCTCGAAGCTATTTATGGACAGGAAAGCAGTTTTGGAACTCTTCTTCATGAACGGGGAATCGACGGTCCTTCCGGTGATTTTCAGTTGGATGCAGTTACAGCTAAGACACAGGACTTAACTGTTTCCAAAGAAAATGACCAACGTTTTGATATTGATTATGCTTCCATAGCTGCTGCCCGTTATCTGAAAAGCCTTGATGCGATGTTTGGGAAAAAAACACATCTATCAGAAAATAGAGATACGATTCCTATTAAAGATACGTTAGAACGTAAAAAATTTGTCCTTGCGGCTTATGACGATGGTCAAGGAAAAATAGCTCATGCTCAATATCTTGCACAACAGGCTGGGAAGGACCCAACCCAATGGGATGCTGTCCAAAAATTTTTAGAAGAAGCCGGTAATGCTCCCGGGAAAGTTACAGAAATTCGCAAATATGTTGAAAATGTACCTAAGAATGAGGCGGAGTTTGCACAGAAATCGCTTGCTGATAAGAAAGCGAAGAACAAGAAAGTCCGCAAATCAAAAGGCCCGTGTGTCAATGGGCACTGGATTACCAAAAACCACCACCATATTTTTATATGCGATTAAGTTATATTTTTATTCTGGTAATTCTTGTCTTTTTTTACGGATGTGCTTCAAATAAGGAGGCGGCAATGGTTTTTGGGAACAAAACATATTTTATTGTTGATGCGCTGGACACCGACAGGGTTAATTTAGTTAATGGCAAACATCAAGAGTGGGAGCTGAGGGTTGCTTACGATAATAAATATGTGTACGGCGACTTTAATCATGATGGATTAAAAGATGCGGCAGTGATCATTGTCGAGAACACCGGTGGTAATCAAGACTGGTATACTCTGGCATTTTTAATCAATGACGGGAAAGGATTAACGCATAAAGCCACCATATTCTTGGATGACCGAGCTGTCATTAATTATTTGCATGTGAAAAACAGCAAAGTTTTTATTGATATGTATGTTCACCAAGAAGGTGATTGTATGGCAGGTCCGACCAAGCGCGTAAGAGAATTATATAGTTATCCAGGGCCTAATATTTTTGCGGAAAGAGAAGAGAATGGGACTATAGCAGAAATTGATCCCCACGAATTGAACAGCAAAGCATGGAATAAAATCAACCCAGGCGCGTGATTTAAACCAATAGCTTTGACGTCAAAAATCTGGGCGCACATACCTCAACCTTAATTTTTTCAGCCCGGCCTATCGGCGATCGGCCTGTTGATGGCGATTTTAGGAAATGTGATTGGAACTTATCTTGGTATCATGACCGCACAGGTATGCCGGTTGATCAGTTTTCACTGAAAGAAATAAGTGCCGTTATGTGGTCCCCCAGATTGTATAATCAACCCGTTGAACAAAATAGGAGAAATCGATGACGGAAAAGGTGAATAAGGTTGCAGAAATCACAATGCATTTTTGGATAATGAAAATCTTAGCTACAACTTTAGGCGAAACGACGGGGGATCTCCTTTCTATGACTTTGGGTCTCGGCTATACGACAAGTCTCATGATTACCGCGGGTTTTTTCCTATTTGTGCTCATGCTCCAACTTAGATCGCAAAAATTTCATCCTGTTTTTTACTGGGCCGTCATCGTCGGGACAACCACAGTTGGCACAGAGATCTCCGATCTTATGGATCGGACCCTGGGCTTGGGATATATGAAAAGCTCATTCATGCTGTTTTCATGTTTATTGATTACACTTGCTATTTGGTTTTATCAAGAAAAAAATCTTGAGGTTTATCCGATCCATGAGAAGAAGAAAGAAACATTTTATTGGATAACAATACTGTTTTCGAACAGTTTAGGAACGGCCTTTGGAGATTTTTTAAGTGATAATATGGGTCTCAGTTATATAGGCGGCGCTTTGGTTTGCGCTGGCATTATTGTCTTGGTTATCTTTCTGCATTATTTTACGCGAATAAATCAAATTGTATTATTCTGGGTCGCATTTGTGTTTACCCGCCCGTTTGGGGCAACCTTTGGGGACTTGTTAACTAAGCCGATCGTAAAAGGGGGACTCAATTTAGGAACGATTCCCGCGTCAATAGTAACTGCCTTTTTATTGGCCCTGATATTGATTTGTACCAACCGAGATCGAACAAAAAAAATGGTATAAAAATCGGGTCCACACAGCGTAACCTTAACTAAACCTTGACCAAAAACCAGCGTTGGGATATATTTAAAAACATAAGGAGATGCGCTTTATGAAGTCGGCAGTTAAACAATCCAAAAAAAAATCCGTCGGTGAGTTAATCAAACCATATCCCGGACGTTGGGTAGCGCTATCAGAAGATGATCGCCAAGTTGTTAGTGTGGGCAGAAGTTTTCAGACCGTATTAAATGAGGCCCACAAAAAAGGCGAATCTTGCCCGCATTTGGTTAAATCCCCTGATGCTTCAACAGCCGCATTTATTTTTTGAGACACAGTACCGTTCCATATCAAAGAATTCAAATACCTGCTAGTGATAATTCCCCAGCTAAAACGCTTTATGCTCCTATTCTAAAGTCTTCCTTATTTCATAAGAATACCGGACGGCTATTTTATTTTGATTCTATCGTTGATTCCGGAGCTGATTTTTGCGTGTTTCCCGCCAATGCAGGGAAGGCCATTGGGCTTAATATTTACGAAGGAAAAAATATATCTACTTTCGGGGTTGGTGGTAAAGAAACGTTGTATTTCCATAAAGTAAAAGTTGAAGTCATTGTTAATGATCAGTCATGGAAATTTGAATGTCAGGCAGGTTTTTCCACCAAGCTAAATACCAAAGGTATTGGTTTCTTAGGCAGAGACGGGTTCTTTGATCTTTTTAAAGAAGTTTCATTCAATCAAAAGGTTAAAATGTTTCGTCTTAAAGAAATTTGAAATTTTTATTCCCAATCAAATTATATCGGGTTCAAGTAGGAAATAAGGTTGCGTTACGTGACCCCAAATTATTAGGGTGGTCTATGAAATTGACAGGGAATTAAAAAGGGTGGGTGTTCTTCTAATCCTTCATCGTTCATCAGCCTATCGCGGGATATGAAATTGTAAAAATTGGGTCTCCAGATTATCAAAAATCTAATAATTTGGCAGGACTTATTTTGAGTGCTTTTGCGAGTTTTTCGATGATGTTTAAGGATGGAGAAGAGGGCGCTTTTCCTTCCAAGCGTTGAATGTATTTGTAGTCTACCTCAGACAACTGAGCAAGCTGTTCTTGAGTCAATTTGAATTTTTTACGCAATTCCCGTAAATTGTCACCAAATCTGCGATTAATATTTTTCATACCGTAGTATTTTCCAATAAAATATCAATTTAAAACACCTACAAAAGGCGGTTTTAAGAACGTTTTTACAATAATCCCTTTACACCTACTGTGTGCGGTGATAAAATTTTAAGTAAACCATATACCAGGAGGAGTTATGAGAAAAGTTTTAATCGTAGTCGTTGTATGCTTAGTAGTTTTTTGTTCGAGAATTACTTTTGCTTCCCCCCTTAATTTGCCAGAGGGAATAAAATGGGAAGAAGGGTTAGGACTAATAAAGGGTATGACAAAAGACATTGGTCTTTCTGCGGCTTACTTATATGACCATGTCTCAAAGAGGGAATTAAGTGATGATGTGGGAGATTTAAATTATGATTTAATGGGCGGGAAAATCACCCTATCTTTAGTGAATAAAGTTGATATTTATACAACACTTGGAGAGTTGCAAAGCCCAAAAATTGATGCTGGTGACGACATTTCATTCTCCTTCGAAGATAATTTTATGTGGGGTTTTGGTACTAGTGCAATCATTTACAAGGACGAAAAAAGCGGCATACAATTATTGGGCGATGGAAATTACAGGCAATCCAGTGGAATAAGTTTTGATTCTTTAGATGTCAATGGGACGCATATCTCAAAGGCCCAATTAGATTCTGTGGGTGTAACGGCTACGGGTAAATTGCAAGAATGGCAAGCTGCCTTGGGTATAAGCAGAAAATTTGAGTATGTAGCCCCTTATGTCGGTATTAAGTATTCAGATGTGAAAGTATCAGGAAGTGTTGATTATTCGGGAACAAGTTATGATCTTGGGTCTGCAAAAAGTGAGAATAAAGTTGGTCCATTTGTTGGAGCTTCTATTACCCCAACAAAAAGTATTTCAATCGATGTTTCTGGGCGTTTTGTTGATGAGACTGCAATATCGGTATCGACAACAATTCGATTCTAACATTTATTGTGTTGTTTTTAAAAAGACGGCTGACGTAAATGTCAGCCGTTTTTCTTTTTTATCACCAAACGACAGATGGGCGTTTATATCAGATCGATCCAATTAAAAATTTTAGGAACTTTTGTGGGTTTTTATTGTCTAAAGGTTGTAACACCCCCAAAACTCTATAGCTAAAGATAGGAGAGCCGCGATGAATAACAAAGCCAATCTGGTCAAGATTTTAGCAGTTCTGCTTATCGGTATTTCGTTGACACATACGGTCGAGGCTTCGCGAGGGGACAGAGACAGAGATAGGAATTCGAGGGACCATCAATCTTGGTATCATTCTGATCAACACCATGGCTACCCAGTTCTTGGTAGGGTGGTGGTTGCTTTACCATCGAGTATTATCACAGTTATTTTTGGCAGATCACGCTATCAATACTGTGATGGTGTTTTTTATCAACGATTTAAAAATGATTATGTGGTTGTTGCACCCCCCATCGGCGCTGTGGTGAAAAGTATTCCTTTCGATTGCCAAAGGATCTTGATTGATAACAACACCTATTACGTGAATAACGGCATTTACTACCGATATACGCGCCGCGGATATGAAGTGGTTACTCCACCGAGCATACCGGTTGTGCAAACGGTCAATGTTGATTCCACCGTCTTTGGTTTCAATCCTCAAGACATTATTACGGTCAATATCCCCAACGTTCAGGGCGGTTATACAGCGATTAGCTTAAAAAGGACTGAAAAAGGGTTTATCGGTCCGCAAGGAGAGCTTTATACGGAGTTTCCCAAAATTGAGCAGCTTAAAGTGATTTATGGCAGCAGCAAAGGGTAAAATTTACAGGAAAACATGCGTATCTTGCGCTTTACATCACCATCACAACACGTTATTATGTACTTTTGATCGATTAAAAAAATTTATTTTACCCAATTATGAAAATCAACGCCAAAAATTTTCGTGTCAAGGAAAAGCAGGCTATCAATCTCAAAGGTTTTCCAACGAGCATAAAGCCTTTCTATGACTCGAAGGAAGAGTATCAAAATTGCCTTTTGCGGCACATTGAAAAATTAAACTCATTGCAAAATATCCTTTACGCCGATGACCGCTACTCGTTACTGATCATTTTTCAGGCGATGGACGCGGCTGGCAAAGATAGCGCGATCAAACACGTGATGAGCGGTCTTAACCCGCAAGGTTGCCAGGTCTTTGACTTCAAACATCCCAGCTCGGAAGAACTCGATCATGACTTTTTATGGCGCACAACCCGTTGCCTTCCTGAGCGCGGCCGTATCGGCATTTTCAATCGCTCCTATTATGAGGAAGTGCTCATTGCCCGTGTTCACCCCGAAATCCTTGAAAGCCAGCGGCTGCCGGACCATTCGCGAAATGACAAAAATATTTGGAAAGAACGGTTTCAGTCGATTGTTGATTTAGAAAAGCATCTATTTCGCAACGGAACCAGAATCATCAAATTTTTTCTTCATTTATCGAAGGATGAACAGCGCAAACGATTCCTTAAAAGGATTGATGATCCAGAGAAAAATTGGAAATTCAGCATGGCAGATATTGAAGAAAGAAAACGTTGGGACGATTACATGAAAGCGTATGCGTCGTGCCTAAGTGCCACCAGTACTTCCTTTGCCCCTTGGTACGTTATTCCTGCGGATGACAAGCCGAACAGCCAATTGATCATTTCCGAAGCGATCCTCGACTCACTATCGGATCTGAAAATGAGTTATCCAAAACCTGATGCACAGCGCCGCAAAGAATTGTCCGCGATTCGAAAACTGCTTGAATGAAGCGCATATAAAAGGAAGCCAACCTGTCAAATTTAAAAATTTTGTTTGAAAAGAAGCCGCTGCCTTGGATCAACAAGATTTTTTTTGTTATATGCGCGCTATCAATTTTGGTGAATTTTCAAAATATTTCTGCATTTGCCGAAGAAGGACAGCCTCTGAATCTGCATTCCTGCTATCAACTAGCGCTGAAAAAAAGTGAAGACATTGCCATCAATCAGGAAAAGATCAAAGAGGCAGAAGGGATTTTTATGCAGTCGTTGAGCACAATCCTTCCTAAAATTTCTTACGATCATTCCGTTAAGTGGCAGGATGCCCGCTCGTCGTCTTCAGCCTCTGATGAAGTCACGGAGGGAAAATTTGTTTTCAGCCAGCCGCTTTTTTCCGGGTTTAAAGAGTTTGCCGCGATAGCCTCTAGCCGTCATGAAAAAAAACAGCGCGAATTGGAATTGAATTACGCCAAACTTTTGCTCTTTCGTGACGTGTCGGATGCATTTTATTTTTATCTAAAATATCAGCAAGGCATGGAAGTCTTGGAAGATATCCATAAAATTCTGACTGATCGGCTGGAAGAACTAAAAAATCGCGAACAATTGGGGCGTTCGCGCGAAAGTGAGCTTGTCAGTGTCGAGGCAAAGCTGCGCCGTCAAGAAGCAGAGATGGAGGATGTTTCCAGCCAAAAAGACGTTGCCAGCCAATTGCTTGAATTTTTGACCGGAACAGCCAATATCACACTGCTTGATGATGCTCCCATAGAGAACGAATTGAGTGATATCAGCGTCTATCTTGAGCAATCTAACCAACGTTATGATGTCCTCGCGCAAAAGGAAGCCTGGCAATTAGCCAAAAAAGCGATGACGATTGCCCGTTCTGGTTATTTTCCATCGGTCTCGTTGGATGGTAATCGATATACTCACCGTGAGGGTTCTTCCAAAGACAATGATTGGGATGCGACTTTGAGTGTCGATGTGCCGATTTTTCAAGGGGGGCAGACCCGAGGTGATGTGTATCGAGCTCACGCTGTGAGTAATCAAGAAGAGCTTCGTTACCTCCAATTGAAACGTAAAGCTTTGCAAGAAGTCAAGAATGCGCACACCTTGTTTTTGTCGGTCTTACGTCGACAGGATGCCTTAGCCAAGGCCATGGAGGCTGACCAGAAAAATTATGACCTACAGCAAAAGGATTTTCAGGTTAATCTTGTCAATAATTTAGAAGTCTTGCAGGCGTTGGAAGATTTGCAAGACAGTCGACGTGATTATCGAACCATTCAAAATGAAGTGAAACAGCTTTACTGGCGTTTTAAAACCGCAGTAGGAGATATCCCTGATGCTGCTATCTGACATTTCCATACGACGTCCGGTTTTTGCATGGATGATGATGCTGGGGCTCATGTTTTTTGGCGTGCTTTGCTTTCAACGGATGGGGATCAGCCAATTGCCCGACGTGGATTTTCCAGTTTTGAATATCCGCTTAAGCTGGGAAGGGGCCGCCCCGGAAGTCATGGAATCCGACGTGGTGGATGTCGTTGAACAAGCGGTCATGGGAATCCAAGGTATCCGTGAAATTTCTTCTAGCATCCGGCAGGGACAAGCCACTGTCACGATTGAACTCGATCTTGGCCGTGACATTGATGTCGTGGTGCAAGAAGTGCAAACCAAACTTTCGCAGGCCCAGAGGCTTTTGCCCGACGACATTGATCCGCCCATTGTTACTAAAACAAATCCAGAAGACCAACCAATTTTGTGGCTTACGGCCACTGCAAAAGATCTCCCTTTAAGAGACTTGATGGACTATGTCCAAAACCATTTGCAGGATCGTTTTACGACGATCAATGGTGTGGGGGAAGTGTTTATGGGGGGGCTGCTCGAACGGAATTTGCGAGTGTGGGTGGATGCTAAAAAATTGGAAGAATTCCAGCTCACGGTCCAAGATGTTATTAACGCAATTGAACAGGGACATAGTGAACTGCCTGCAGGACGACTGGAAACAAGTTTGAAAGAATTCAATGTTCGCGCCATGGGGGAGGCTGTTAATACCGAGGAATTTAGCAATATCGTGATCCCACAGCGGGGAGGCAGCTCGATTCACAAACCGATTTATATTAAAGATGTTGCCACGGTTGAGGATGGATTGGCGGATATTCGACGGATTTCTCGTCGAGATGGTGTGCAGGCCGTTGGTTTGGGGATCCGTAAGCAGCGCGGTGTGAATGAAGTGGAGGTTGGCAGAAACGTCCTTAAACGTCTTGAAGAAGTTAAAAAAAGTGTGCCACCTGGCATCAATGTTGATGTCACGGTTAATCGTGTCAAATTTGTTGAGAAAGCCATCAGCGAGCTGACGTTCACAATGGTTTTATCGGCATTGATTACATCGCTCGTATGCTGGTTGTTTTTGGGATCGCTCTCAGCGACATTCAATATTTTGTTGGCCATTCCAACTTCCATTCTAGGCAGTTTCATCGCATTGAATTATTTTGGTTTTACTTTGAACACCTTCACCATGATGGCGCTTTCTTTGGCTATCGGTATCGTCGTTGATGATGCGATCATGGTGCTGGAAAATATTGTCCGCTATCGCGAAAAAGGGTTAGAGAAGGTGGCGGCGGCAAGCGTCGGGGCCAGACAGATCGCCTTTGCAGCCATGGCAACAACCATGTCGATCATTGCCATTTTTTTACCGGTGGCCTTTATGGACGGCGTCATCGGTAAATTCTTTTATCAATTCGGCATAACCTTATCGGTGGCCGTTGGGATATCGCTCATCGAAGCATTGACCTTTACCCCCATGCGTTGCTCACAATTTTTGAGCGTTAAACCACCTAGTGGGCTTCCCGGAATGGTGGCAAATTTTTTCACAAAATTAACCGAGTCTTATCACAGGCAGCTTGGTCGCGTTTTGCGACATCGTTTGCTCATCATCGTTTTATCGATCATTTTTTTCCTCAGTTCAATGTTCTTGATGAAAAAACTCAACAAAGAATTTGTTCCACCGCAGGATCAAAGTATGTTTTTTCTTCGTCTGCAGACACCAGCAGGTTCTTCGATTGATTTGACCGATCAGAAGTTTGCTGAGGCAGAAAAATTCATTATGGGACGACCGGAGGTCTTACGTTATATGTCGGCGATCGGAGGATTTGGCGGCGGAGAGGTTAACAGTGGTCAGATTTTTGTTTCGCTCAAAGAGCCGCAGGATCGTCCCATCACTGCGCCTTATCGTCATCGTCCTGAACAAAAGGAAATCATGGATTATTTTCGTAAAGAGCTGAAGAATATCCCTGATTTGAAAGTCGTCGTCCAAGATCCTTCGACGAGTGGTTTGTCATCATCCCGTGGTTTCCCGGTAGAGATGACGCTTTTAGGGCCAAATTGGGGGAAATTAGCTGAGCTGAGCGAAACAATCCAACAAAAAATGAAGGCCAGTTCATTGTTGATTGATGTGGACAGTAATTTTCAGAAAGGTGTCAAGGAGGTTAGGGTTTACCCGGATCGGGTCAAGGCCAGTGAGCGCGGGGTCGCCATTGATGAGATTGGGCGGACCATCAATGCCTTGGTTGCGGGTGAGCGAGTGGGGAAATATACTGAAAACGGCCGTCGCTATGATGTTCGTATCCGTTTGATCCCATCGCAAAGGGCCCAAATTGATGATTTGAAAGAGCTTTGGCTGTGGAATCATTACGGTGAAATGGTTCAACTTAAAGATGTCATCACCATTAAAGAAGAAGAGACCCCGGTGACTATTACCAGGGAAAATCGAGAAAGGGCCATCAAAATTTTTGCTAATGTGGCTTCTGGCCAATCGCAAACCGCGGCCGTTGAGGAAGCCACGCGATTAGCAAAAGAAACCTTACCAGACGGTTATCATATTGATTTTGGCGGCAGCACCCGTACGTTTAAAGAATCATTTTCTAGCCTGAAAGTTGTGCTATGGCTAGGCATCATCATTGCCTATATGGTTTTGGCGTCGCAGTTTAACAACTACCTTGATCCAGTGACAATTTTATTGGCGTTGCCCTTCAGTGTCTCGGGGGCGTTCATTGCAATGTGGTTAACGCATCAATCGCTCAACATCTACAGCTTCATTGGAATTGTTTTGTTAATGGGGCTGGTCAAAAAAAATTCAATTCTTCTTGTTGAATTTGCTAATCAACTACGAGCAGAGGGGATGTCGGCTTCGGAAGCAATTTTGGAATCAGGAAGGGTGCGTCTGCGGCCAATCATAATGACTTCTTTAGCAACAATTGCTGCGGCAGTGACCCCGGCCATGGCTTGGGGCCCTGGTTCGGAGGTCTTAAGACCAATGGCTATTGTTGTCATTGGAGGGGTGATCATTTCGACAATGCTCACAATTTTTGTTATCCCTTGTGCGTACACATTTATGGTGCCAATGAGTAACATTTGGAATAGAAAAAAATAAATTATTGACAATTTTTTTAAAAATTGTATACTCTATTTAATCGATAGGAAATATAGGAATTATGCTTTCGAAAAAAACAAAATACGGAATTCAAGCAGTCCTTTACCTAGCAGAAAAATTTAATAAAGGACCTGTCCTGATTTCGGAAATAGCTAAAACGCAATCCCTGCCAAAAAAATTTTTGGAAGCAATTTTGTTAGAACTCAATAAAAAGGGTTTGCTGCACAGTCGCAAGGGAAAAGGGGGAGGATATTCTTTAAAGAGACCACCCAATGAAATCATGCTTGGCGAGGTTATCAGGGTCCTTGAAGGGCCTTTAGCACCTGTGAGCTGTGTTAGTCAAACCGCCTATCGACCTTGTGATGAATGTAAAGATGAACTTTCTTGTGGTATTAAGGTTGTTATGAAGGAAGTCAGGGATGCCATTTCAAAAATTTTGGACCACAAATCTCTAGCTGATGTATTTGTTCAGAGAAAACACGAAATGGATAAATTTACTGTTAATTATGTGATATAAATCTTTTTGCATAAATACTCTCCCAGTTCAATAACGAAGTGCAACACAGAGGGAAAAAATGGAGAATTGTTGAATGAAGACTCAAAATTCCTTTGTCAGTATTTTGCTGCTAATCTCTGTTGTCGTCTTTGCTTCAAGCGCCTGGGCAAAGCCAGTCACACTTTTGAATGTTTCTTATGATTCGACACGAGAATTGTACGAAGATTACAACAAAGCCTTTGCCAGCTATTGGAAAGAGAAAACCGGAGAAGATGTTGTCGTCAATCAATCGCATGGCGGCAGTGGGAAACAGGCCCGCGCGGTGATCGATGGGCTTGAAGCCGATGTGGTTACATTAGCACTTGCTTATGACATCGATGCCATTTCGGAAAAATCCGGACTTTTTCCAAAAAATTGGCAAGACCGTTTATCCAACAACAGCTCACCCTACACATCGACGATTGTATTTTTAGTGCGTAAAGGCAATCCAAAGAACATCAAGGATTGGGAAGACCTTGCAAAACCAGGAATTTCCGTGATCACACCCAATCCCAAAACATCAGGCGGTGCCAGATGGAATTATCTGGCAGCATGGGGTTATGCTTTGAAAAAATGGAATAATGATGAGGGGAAGGCCAAAGAGTTTTTGAAAGCCGTTTTAAAAAATGTTTCGGTATTGGATTCCGGCGCGCGTGGTTCCACAACGACATTCGTCGAGCGTGGGATTGGTGACATTCTCATCTCTTGGGAAAATGAGGCTTATCTGGCCGTCAAAGAATTGGGGTCAGATAAATTTGAAATTGTGGTTCCTTCGATCAGCATTTTAGCTGAACCACCAGTGACCGTTGTCGATAAGAATGCCGATCGTCATGGTACAAGGAAAATTGCCGAAGAATATTTGAAATTTTTATATACTGAACAGGGTCAAAAAATCGCGGCAAAGCATTATTACCGGCCTCGTATGGAAAGTGTTATTCAAAAATACGCTGACCAATTCCCTAAGGTCAATCTTTTTACGATCGATGAGGTGTTCGGTGGATGGCAAAAAGCGCAAAAAGTTCACTTTAACGATAACGGTATTTTTGATCAGATAACCTCAAATTGATTCTGGCATGATAAAAATTCTTAAACAAAAATCGAACCTTCCGGGATTCCATCTTTCGCTTGGGTATACGATTTTTTATTTGAGTTTGATCGTCCTTATTCCTTTGTCGATGCTTTTTATCAAAACTTCATCGATGGGATTTCACGAAATTTGGAATGTCGTGGCAGCACCAAGAACATTAGCTGCGTATCGACTTAGCTTTGGTGCCAGTTTTGTAGCAGGCCTGATCAACGTGGTTTTTGGATTTTTAATTGCCTGGGTTCTCGGCCGCTACACTTTTCCCGGTAAAAAAATCATTGATGCGTTAGTGGATTTTCCTTTTGCGCTGCCGACGGCAGTGGCAGGCATTACTTTAGCATCTTTATATTCCCAAAACGGATGGCTAGGTCAGTTCCTTTATCGTTGGGGGATCCAATCTGCTTACAGTTCATTTGGCATAACCATCGCGTTGATTTTTATTGGTCTGCCATTTGTCGTTCGTACGGTAGAACCGGTCCTGCAAGAATTGGATGTAGAATTGGAAGATGCGGCCGCCAGTTTGGGCGCTAACCGCTGGCAGACATTTTTGCGGGTCCTTTTTCCTAATCTGGTTCCACCACTTATCACGGGATTCACTTTGGCGTTTGCCCGTGGGATCGGAGAGTATGGATCGGTTATTTTTATTGCCGGGAACATGCCTGGGAAGACCGAAATAGCACCATTGCTCATTATGACAAAATTGGAGCAGTACGATTATAGCGGGGCAACAGCCATTGCGGTTGTGATGCTTCTGGTTTCCTTTGCGTTATTGGTGCTAGCAAATTTTTTGCAATGGTTTTTTTCTAAACGAATTGGACTGAATTGATATGTCGACACGCACTGAACAGCCTTGGATTCGTTGGACACTGATTGCTATCGCACTGAGCTTTCTGGCCTTATTTATTTTTTTGCCATTATCTTTAGTTTTTATCACAGCGATTAACAAAGGGATCGCCGTCTATTTAAAATCAATGAATGACCATAACACGTTAACCGCGATTCGCTTGACGCTATTAACAGCTTTGATTGCCGTGCCGCTCAATTTGATTTTTGGAATCGCGGCTTCTTGGGCGATTGCTAAGTTTGATTTTTGGGGAAAGAATTTTCTTATCACGCTCATTGACCTGCCATTATCGGTTTCTCCGGTCATTTCCGGTTTGATTTATGTCCTATTGTTTGGCGCGCAAGGAGCTTGGGGCCCTTGGTTCATAGAACATGGGATTAGGATCATTTTTGCGCCTCCAGCCATCATTTTAGCAACGATCTTTGTTACCTTTCCTATGGTCGCTAGGGAGTTGATTCCGGTTATGAAAGCGCAGGGCAACGAGGAAGAGGAAGCGGCCATCACCTTAGGGGCTAGCGGGTTTCAAACATTTTGGCGCGTGACGTTGCCAAATATCAAATGGGGACTTTTGTATGGCGTGATTTTATGCAATGCCCGCGCCATGGGGGAATTTGGCGCGGTCTCTGTTGTCTCCGGACATATCCGAGGACAAACCAATACTTTACCGCTGCATATTGAAATTCTCTATAACGAATATCAATTCACCGCGGCTTTTGCCGCGGCATCCCTTTTGGCGATGTTGGCACTGGTAACACTTGTTTTAAAATCAATCATTGAATTCAAATACCAGGCAGAGTTAACGGCTGCTGCTAAAATCCACTAATATTTGGAGAAGCCCTCATGAGTATTGAAGTCAACAACGTAACAAAAATATTCGGCTCATTTAAAGCGCTGGAAAATATCAGTCTGAAAGTTGATGATGGTGAACTGCTCGCCTTGCTGGGTCCGTCAGGATCAGGAAAGACAACCTTATTGCGTATCATCGCAGGGCTGGAGGCCCCAGATGCTGGAAAAATCTCTTTCCACGGCGAGGATGCCAGAAAAAAGCAAACCAAAGATCGGAATGTGGGATTTGTGTTTCAGCATTACGCGCTTTTTCGGCATATGACTGTGTTTGAAAATATTGCTTTTGGATTGAAAGTCAAGCCTAAGGAAACACGTCCCAGCGAGAAGCGGATTAAAGAAAAGGTAGCAGAGCTTCTCAAATTGGTGCAGTTGGAGTGGGTGGCTTCACGATACCCATCGCAGCTTTCTGGCGGCCAGCGGCAAAGGATTGCCTTGGCCAGAGCGCTGGCGATTGAACCTAGAGTGCTTTTATTGGATGAACCATTTGGTTCGCTGGACGCACAAGTGAGAAAAGAACTCCGCCAGTGGCTGAGACGATTTCATGACGAATTGCACATCACGACTTTGTTTGTGACCCACGACCAAGAGGAGGCCTTAGAAGTCGCGGATAAAATTATCGTTATGAATAAAGGCAAGATTGAACAAATCGGAACGCCAGAGGACGTTTACCATAATCCGGCATCGGTTTTTGTACTGAATTTTCTCGGAAACGTTAATATTTTTCACGCCCGGGCCGATGAAGATAACAGCACTGCTGAAATCAAAGCAAAAAAAATTTACGTTCGTCCTCATCAGCTGACAGTGACCCGTACCGCACTTTCCAATGCGTCAGTTAAAGCAACGATTTCATTTGCCAACCCGGCTGGTTCGCTGGTAAAAATTGATGCCACGGGTGTCGATGGAAAAATTTTTCAAGTTGAGATCTCACAAGAGGAATACCAGTCCCTAAAGCTTACCAAAAACGACGAAGTCTTCCTGACCCCCAAAAGCATCACCTACAGCGAGTACGAAATCTAATCACTATCAAAGGCAATCATGCCCTTTGGACCTTCGCTTGACAAAATACTTAGCATATGCTAATGTTTAGCACAGACGAATTTAAAAGCTGGGCCAAGCAAATGAGGGAATCATGATTGATAAAAAAAAGGCAGGAGAAGGGATCGCCGAACTCATACCCTATATCATCGCGGGTGCCAATTTGAGCGGCCTGATCGGTCGGCAAATCACCCAAACGCAAATGATGGTCTTGTTTGCTGTACATAGCCGCAAGCAGTGTCCGATGAATAATTTGGCTGACCATATGCACGTCAGCATGCCAACGATCTCAGGCATTGTTGATCGACTCGTCCAAGCAGGTTATTTAAAACGCGTTACTGCCGTTGATGATCGTCGGCAGATCAAAGTTAGACTTTCAGCTTCTGGAGAAAAACTGATTTCGAAGATTAAATCCGTGATCAGTTTGCGTTGGCAGGAAGTGCTGGCAACGCTTGGCCCTAAGGAATTGCAAAATTTTTACCAGGTTGTAACGAAACTACGACAAACCTTGCAAACTAACACTTAAGTGATGATACGGTTAACAATTTACATAATCGCCATTTGTTTGTCCTCAGCCACGAGCGCTTTAGCAGAAGAGCAAATCATGGGCTCTGAAATACCAATCACTTTGACTTTGCAGGATACGCTCAAAATCGCGATGAAAAGCAATATTCATGTCATCCTCGCTGAAGAACGGGTCAATCAGGCGATCAGCCGAATTAACGAAAACCGTTCTCATCTTTACCCTCAGTTGAACGCCGAAACTTCACAAAGCCGTCAGACCAAAAATTTGTCCACCGTTGGAATCAGTTCAGGTACTGGTGTTGTTGGTCCTTTTGACGTCTTTGATGCCCGCGTTAAATTATCGCAGACAATTTTTGACCTGAGCGCTGTTGAACGTCTGAAATCTGCTCAGGCCGAAGCAGAATTATCGAAATATCAAGAGGAACAGGTGCGGCAGGACGTGTTGGCATTGGCAGCCATCATGTTTATCGATGCCAAACGGTCAGTCCAAAGTGTTATTTTTGCGCAAAAACAGTTTGACCGCGATGAAATGAATTTGAAAGTAGCGCAAAAAAAAATTCAAATCGGAATGATAACCGATGTCGATGTTGAGGAAGCACAGTCCGTCTTTATGCAGAGCACTGTTTTTTTACAAACAGCAAAAATGCAGGCAATCGAACATCGGATGGATTTGCTGGCTATGTTGGGGCTTCCCGTAGAAAATGAAATATCACTCAAATGGGACAGCAATGAAGAAATGTTTCAAAATGATTTAGATCAGGATGAAAACCTCTCACTTGAAACTCATCCACAAATCATTGTTGCTGATAAATCAGTCCAGGTGAGTAAAATCGACCAGGCCACCGAGCAAGCAGGATATTTTCCAAAATTTTCTTTAATGAGTGATTATGGACTCAGCACTGATCTTCCGCAAAATTCCTCGCCAACCTATGCCATTGGCATTCAAGCGAGCGTTCCTCTGTTTGAGGGAGGAAACCGCAATGCTCGTATCAACAAAGCAAAAAGCCGACTACGAGCTAATCAAGCGCAACTCGAAGATACTAAACGGCAAATTACCGCGTCGATTTTAAACCAGCAGGAAATGATCAAGCAGGCACAATCCTTGCTTGAACAGCGACGATCAGAATTGACTTTCGCGCAGAAAAAAATTGATCTCGCCCGAGTACGTTTGGATAACGGGATAGGTAACGATCAGGATTTAAAAACGGCAGAGGCCTTACTAGCTGCAAATGAAGATAAAAAAGAAGAAGCCATAGCCGTCCTTTTAACGGCGCGGATCAACCTGGCACACGCGCGAGGAAAAATTGATCAAATTTTTTTACCCGAACCTAAGGAGTAAGCGTGAAACAAAATAAATTCTTGGTCATGACTTTTTTGCTGTTGTGCGTAGTCGGATGCGCAGCCCCTGATCATATGGAAAGTTCCAAATTTTCCGGTACGTTAGAAATCACTGAGTATTCTCTAGGGACAAACGCTTCTGGACGTCTGGCAACTTTGAACGTGAATGAAGGAGCTGAGGTCAAGAAAGGTCAGCTGTTGGCAACCCTAGAACGATACGATCAAGCAGCAAAGGACTATGAACGGTTACAGCAATTGCAGTTGAGTGGTGGCGCATCGTCCCAAGATGTTGAACATGCTGCATTACTAGTTCAAGATCTCAAAGTGGTATCACCGGTTGACGGTGTTGTCTTGGTTAAAGTCAGGGAAGTAGGTGAGACAGTTGCGGCCGGTTCACCGACTATTGTGGTTGGAGACAAAGCTGATCTGTGGATAAAAATTTATGTTCCAGAGGGGATGATCAATCGCGTCTCGCTGGATCAGTCAGCGAATATCCATTTTGACGGAATCAAAGATAACTTTCACGGTCATGTGAGCTATATTGCCCCAGTTGCCGAATTCACTCCGCGCAACATTCAAACACCGGAAGAACGTGTTAATCAGACTTTTGCGGTCAAGATCAAATTGAATGAACCGCAAGTCTCCCTGCGCCCAGGCGTGGGCGCGGATGTCTTCTTAAATTCAGAAAATTAATCTTATGGAACAGCAATTCGCCATTGTTACCAACCAACTGACCCGTCGCTTTGCTGATGTTTTGGCCGTTGATCGAATCAATTTTTCAATCCGTTACGGTGAAATTTTCGGATATCTTGGCGCCAATGGTGCTGGAAAAAGCACGACCATCCGCATGCTTTGCGGAATTCTCGCACCCACAAGTGGCACGGCCATTGTCACAGGGATTGATATCAATGAAGATCCGGAAAGCATAAAAAAAAATATTGGTTATGTGTCCCAACGGTTCAGTTTGTATGGCGATTTGACGATCGAAGAAAATTTAGAATTTTTCGGCCGCATCTACGGAATCGAAGGGAAAGAACTCCTACAGCGACGAGACGAGGTTATGAAGATAACCGGCTTAGACCATTATGCGGGACGGCTAGCAGGGACCCTTTCCAGCGGCTGGAAACAACGTTTGGGCTTGGCGAATGCGCTCCTGCATAAACCGAAAATTTTATTTCTGGATGAACCAACCGCTGGCATTGACCCGCTTTCCCGACGGGCTCTTTGGGAATTATTTTATGATTTGGCGGATCAGGGGGTTGCTCTTTTTGTCACAACACATTACATGGAAGAAGCTGAACGATGCAATCAACTTGCCATCATCAATCATGGTCAGCTACTTAGCATCGGCACGCCACAACAAATGCGAGAGCAGGTAACCGGAAAATTGTTGCAAGTCCAATGCAACCCAGTTATGAAAGCATCAAAAACATTTCGTAAACTCAAAGGGATCCTCGGAGTGACTGCTTATGGAACAGCCGTGCATGTTATTGTTGATGACATTGTCCTTGGTAAGCAACTCATTGAACAATCGGCCTTACAAAATCAGATCACCATCACTACCATAGAACCCATTCCCGCTTCCTTGGAAGACGTGTTTGCAACCTTGACTGAGGAAACACCATGAGATGCATCCTCGCCGTCATCCGTAAAGAGTTTCAGCATATCATCCGTGATAACCGAACGTTGATGCTGGTCATTTTTATGCCGATGCTGCAGTTGATCATCTATGGCTTCGCGATCAATACCGATGTCAAACATTTGCAGACCATACTATACGATGAAGACCAGACCTATTTAAGCCGACGGTTGGTGACGGCCTTTGAACAGTCCGCCTATTTTAACATCGTTGATCATGCCCAATCATTCAAGGAAATTAGGATTGCCATTGACCGCGGAAACGCAAAGGTCGGGCTGCACATTCCAAGCAATTTTACGAAAGACTTGCTTGCCGGTCGACATCCTGAGCTGCAGCTTCTCATCGATGGGACCGATTCCACTCCCGCGAATACCGCCATGAATACCTCACAGACAATCGTTAATGCATTTTTACAAAATGAAGGGATCGGTCCAATTCAGGAATCCGCGGTCAATTTCAAACCGCGCATGTGGTATAACCCTGACCTTAAAAGTTCGTTTTTCATGATCCCTGGTCTGGTTGGTTTGATGATCCAGTTTCTGATTCCGATGATCACGGCCAGCGCCATTGTGCAGGAAAAGGAACGAGGCAACATCGAACAACTATTAGTCTCGCCGATCAAAAGCTATGAAATTGTCATCGGTAAATTGATACCTTATATCGCGGTTGGCTTATTGATTGCGATAACGGTCCTGACATCAGCTCATATTTTATTTCATGTCCCGGTCCGCGGGCAGCCCGTAACTTTATTTATCTTAACTTTGCTTTTCTTGATGGTCTGTTTAGGGATCGGTCTGTTCGCCTCGACGGTTGCTGACAATCAACAGCAGGCCGCGCACATCGTCATGTTTTTTGCGTCTCCATCAATCCTCTTGTCGGGTTTTATTTTTCCGCGGGAAACCATGCCCTGGCCTATTTTTTTCATCAGCAATTTTATTCCATTGACGCATTACTTAAAAATTGTCAGAGGAATAACATTGAAAGGGCTTGGTTTTGCCGACCTGTGGCCGCAAATATTTATCCTTTCTTTTATGGCAGTTAGTGTGATTTTTTTAAGTGTCCGTAAATTTCATAAACGATTGGCCTAAAATTTTTTGCCCTAAAAATTTAATATTGTCTTTTGACGAGTGGCTCTTTATGTGGTATACTTCAAACATAAAATTCAGAATTGATCAGAATTCCTAATTTTTCAGAATTACCTGACGGTTCATAGAAAAGGAGACATAAAATGGTAAATTTTGCACCAAAATCAATCAAGCTTTGGGGGAGCGGTCAATTGACGATCCCTAAAGATATGCGTGAGGCACTGCATCTTGATAAGGAAACCAAACTCAACATTTTTGCTGTTGGTCGATGTTTGGTGATGACGCCCAAACCTTTGCTGCGCCGTTCTTTGACCAAAAAAGTTCAAAAGCAAATGCGCGATAAAAAAATGAGTTTGAATAGCCTTCTTAAAGACCTAAAATACGAACGCAGGCAATACTTTAAATAAATCCATGGACACGAAGTCTTGGCGTATTTTTTTGGATGCAAGTGCTTTAATATCAGGTATTATCTCGCAGACGGGAGCTTCAGCAGCTATCCTTGATTTGGGAGAAGCCGGTGAAATTCTTATCGTTTTAAACAAGTTTATTTTGATTGAAACCGACCGAATCTTTGAGAAAAAATTTCCGGGTCTTATTGATGATTTTAGAAAATTTATTAAAAATCTTGACCCGATCATTATTGCAGACCCGTCTCCTCAAGAAATTCGTGCTGCTGAAAAAGTGATTGATAAAGACGATGCTATTATCTTAGCGGCGGCTAAAAGAGGGAATGTTAATTATCTTGTGAGTCTTGATACAAAACATTTTCACAGCAAAAAGGCGAAACAATATTTTCAATGCCCTATTGTTACGCCTGCACAATTTTTAATGGAATTTCGAAAAATTTTTGAAAAATCTCAGTAGACAAACATATTTATGAATAAACCTGCTTTCCTCAAGTCATACCGTTTTTCCATCATCCTGATCATCTCGATTGCTATCGGCTCACTCATCGGATTGTTCATGAAGGAGAGGGCAACGGCCCTTAAACCACTTGGTGACATATTTCTTAATTTTTTATTCACCATTGTGGTCCCACTGGTCTTTTTTACGATTTCTTCGACGGTGGCCAAGATGACTGACATGAAGCGCTTAGGAAAAATCATCGGTTGGATGCTGGTCATTTTTGTGGTGACTGGAATCATTGCCGCGGTCATCATGCTCATCGGCGTCAAACTCTATCCACCCACTCAAGCAACCCAGATCACCTTTAACCAGCCGGTCAATATTGAAAAGGTTAAGATCAGTGATCAAATTGTCCGGACTCTGACAGTGCCGAATTTTAAAGAGCTGCTTTCCAAGGAAAACATGTTCGCGCTCATTTTGTTTTCTTTTATGATCGGGCTAGCCACCTCAGCCGTGGGGGCGAGTGGGAAACCCTTTGCGCAGTTTCTTGTCGCCGGTAATGAAGTCATGAGCAAGGCCATTGGCTATGTGATGTTTTACGCTCCCATCGGATTGGGCGCCTATTTTGCTTATCTCGTTGGGGTTTTTGGTCCCCAGCTATTTGGATCTTATTTTCGGGCCATGCTGCTTTATTACCCCTTGGCCATGGCTTATTTTTTTATCGTATTTTCTTTTTACGCTTGGCTGGCCGGAGGATTTAAAACCATTAAAATTTTTTGGAGCAATATCATCCCCGCTGCCTTGACCGCGTGGGGGACTGGAAGCGGATTGGCAACACTGCCAGTGAATCTCGAAGCGGCTAAAAAAATTGGGATTCCTGAAGACATCAGAGAGGTTGTGGTCAATATTGGTGCCTCCGTGCACAGCGATGGTTCGAGCTTGGCCGCGGTCATGAAGATGTCACTTCTGTTTGGGATTTTTGGAATGCCTTTTTCCGGTGCGGGAACCCTGGCCGGTGTGGTGGCTGTGGCACTTTTGTGCGGGACGATCATCAGCGGAATCCCCTCCGGCGGGATTTTGGGAGAAATTTTGATCATGACCGTCTTTGGATTTCCGATTGAGGCCATGCCGATCATCACGATGCTTGGCACCTTGGTTGACCCGCCGGCAACAATGGTCAATGTCGTTGGTGATAATGTGAGTGGTATGTTAGTGGCCCGATTGATGAATGGACCGAAGTGGATGGAAGAACACCGAGCTTAACCTGAAATAGATTCTTGACGTACAAAGGGCGCATCGTTTTAAGATGCGCCCTTTAAATTTGTTGCTTTTATTCTTTGTCTTCAACCATATTCATATCGTAAAACGATTTATTTAAAAAAATAATCGCGATCACAAAGAAAACCGAAGCAAGAATCAAATTCAAGATAGGATCCAACTGAATCGCGATTTCAATCGCGAGCAGACCAAATAGGGTTGAAAATTTGATCACCGGATTGATCGCGACCGAAGACGTGTCTTTAAAAGGATCCCCAACTGTATCCCCAACCACCGTCGCGGCATGAAGCGGCGTGCCTTTTTCTCTCAAATTGACTTCAACGATTTTTTTCGCGTTATCCCACGCACCACCGGCATTGGCCATAAAAATGGCTTGATAAAGACCAAATAAAGCGATGGAGATAAGATAAGCGATAAAAAAGAAAGAATTGAGACAGGCAAAGGAGAGGGTTATAAAAAAAATGGTGAGAAAGAGATTGATCATTCCTTTTTGCGCGAATTGCGTACAGATTTCGACAACCTTTTTGCTGTCAGAGGTAGAAGCTTTATCAGAACCTTTCAATTTGATGTTGTCTTTAATGAACTCAACGGCGTGATACGCGCCTGCTGTAACAGCGTGAGTGGAAGCCCCGGTAAACCAATAGATCACAGCGCCACCAGCTAGCAACCCTAAAAGGAACGGCGGATTAAGGATGGAAAGCTTATCAATGTGCGTTGTCATCCCATTGGTGAGGATCATGATGATCGAAAAAATCATGGTGGTCGCGCCCACGACGGCCGTACCGATCAAGACCGGTTTAGCAGAAGCCTTGAAAGTGTTCCCGGCACCATCATTCGCTTCCAAATGATGTTTGGCCTTTTCAAAATCAGGCGTGAAGCCAAATTTTTTCTGTAAGTCATTTTTGATATTGGGAATGGTTTCAATCAAAGAAAGTTCATAAATCGATTGGGCATTGTCAGCAACCGGGCCGTAAGAATCCACGGCAATCGTGACCGGCCCCATTCCTAAAAATCCAAAGGCCACCAAACCAAAGGCAAAGATTGAGGGAGCAATCATAAGCGCACTCAATCCTAATGTGCTGACTCCATAAGCAATGGCCATGAGGATTAAAATCGAAAGTCCCATCCAAAAGGCGCTGAAATTTCCTGCTGTAAACCCACTTAAAATGTTCAGCGACGCACCCCCGCGTCGTGAGGAAAAAATGATATTTTTAACATAAACCGATTCGGTTGACGTAAAAATTTTGACCATTTCCGGAATCATGGCCCCGGCAATGGTTCCGCAACTGATGATGGAAGCGAGTTTCCACCAAATTGTTCCATCTCCCATGGTGGGAATCAAGAGATAGGACACCAGATAAGTCAGTCCGATCGAAACAAGAGAGGTGATCCATACCAACGTGGTTAACGGCGTCTCAAAATGCATCTCATGAGCGTCCTGATAGCGACTCTTCGTGAAAATGTCGTTGACCCAATATGAAAATCCCGACGCTACGATCATCATGAGCCGCATAACAAAAATCCAAACTAAAAGGTTAGCTTGAACAATTGGGTCATGGATCGCTAAAAGGATAAAAGAGATGAGGGCCACTCCGGTGACGCCATAGGTTTCAAACCCATCGGCCGTCGGACCAACCGAATCTCCAGCATTGTCACCAACGCAATCGGCAATGACGCCTGGGTTTCTCGCGTCATCTTCCTTGATGTTTAAGACAATCTTCATCAAATCGGAACCGATATCAGCGATCTTCGTAAAAATCCCACCGGCAATTCTCAATACCGAAGCCCCGAGCGATTCGCCGATGGCAAAACCGATAAAGCAGGACCCGGCATAGGCCGGATCGATAAACAAAAGGATGATCAGCATGACGAAAAGCTCGATGCTGATCAAGAGCATACCGATGCTCATCCCCGCCTTAAGCGGTATGGCGTAGACCGGAAAAGGTTTCCCTTGAAGTGAGGCAAACGCCGAACGCGAATTGGCCATGGTATTGATCCGCATCCCAAACCAAGCAACCGCGTAACTTCCCATAATGCCAATGATGCTACAGAACAAAATCAAGATGACTTTATTCATTTCAAAATGGCGTAGCCATCCGAAATAGGCCGCGATGATGATCCCAACCAAAACCTCTAGCAGCAAAAGGAATTTTCCTTGGGTGATCAGATAAGTCTTGCAAGTTTCATAAATGAGTTCTGATATCTCTTTCATCGACTTGTGTACCGGCAGGTTGCGGACCTGTAGGAACTGGACAAAGCCAAACAAAAAACCAAGACCGCAAATGATCAGACCCCAAAGTAAGATTTGATGTCCGCCGACATTAAAAAACAAAACAGAATTCAGGTCTGGGACCACCAAATCCGCCTCACCAGCCTCGACATTTTTTGTCAAAAGGTAAAAACCGGCAAAGGATACGAGCGCGAACAGCCTTAGGAATGAATTTTGGGAAAATTTTTTAAATCGGATCAACATCAAACCCTCCTTAGCTTATAAAATTGACAAATTTGGCATTCTTTTATCAAAACTGTACTCCATTATGCATAAAAGGCGAGCAGGTGTCTACACCGAAACAATTTAATTTTAGCAATTGACAAATGGCCCGCATTTGCTATTTTAAGGAGCTAAATACGTCATTTGCTAACTTATATCGAGGGGTTAATACCATGCAAACATTCCTAGTTGTTATCTTCATTGGCGTCAGCGTTTTTTATTTGTCGAAATATTTTATGAAATCACTTCCTAACAACAAAAAGAAGGACGACTGCTGCGGGTGTGGCGATAAACATGATTCTTAATTCTTGGTGGAAAAAAATTTTTAAATCCCGTCGGCAAGAGTGCGTTTGCCATGATTGCACAAAAAACTTAAGCGATGCCATTGTCAAAAGTCCCTTACGGGTCGAATGCTTAAAAGGAGAAGAGGGTGTTTGCCAACGGCTTCGCGAAATGGGTTTCTGCGAATCCGCGGTCGTTGAAAAGGTTGTTGACAGCGGAACGCTCATCTGTAAAGTTTGTGAAACCAAAGTCATTTTAAGCAAAGACCTGGCCAAAAATATCATTGTTAAGGACGTTTGCCCCTGCCATGAAAACACGAGCATGTCTGAAAACAAATCATTTCCTTTAAGTCAACTGTCGATCGGGCAAAAAGGAGTCATAGCTGGCTTCGCGATTGAGACTGACGGCTATGAACGCATTGAAGAGATGGGGGTCACCCGCGGTGAAGTCGTTGAAATCATTCGTTACGCGCCGCTCGGTGACCCTATTGAAATCAAAATCCGCGGTTATTGCCTTTCACTGCGCAAGCAGGAAGCTGACCTGATCAAAGTCAAGATCAACAGTTAAATTGATGCCAACGCCCACGATTTCATCCCATCCGCAAAACGCCATCAAAACGATCGCACTTATTGGCAACCCCAATTCCGGCAAAACCACGTTATTCAATTCATTTACCAAACTGCGCCAGAAGGTTGGAAATTACCCCGGCGTCACCGTTGAGAAAAAAACCGGGACCTTGGTCTTGGCAAAAGACCGCGTTGTTAATGTCATTGATTTGCCGGGAACATACAGTTTGTCCGTGCGCTCTCCGGATGAACAGATCGTCCGCGACGTTTTGTTGGGACGAGGCCCAGACACTCCTAAACCAGATATCGTGATTTGTGTGATTGACGCTGGTAACCTCGAACGAAATCTCTATCTCGTCACCCAGATTCAAGATTTGTATTTGCCAATCATCATTGCCTTAAACATGATGGATGAAGTTGAACGCCAGGGACGGGAAATCGATGTTGCTAAATTATCTAAGCATCTCGGGGTTCCGATTATCGCGACAGTTGCCAATCAAAACAAAGGGATTGAAGAACTCAAGGCCTTGATAGCGGACGAAGTTAAAGTGCATTATCAACGCTCCTGGCGCATGGCGCCTGATTTGGAAGAAGAGGTCACCGGGCTAACCCGTTTATTTGCTCAATACGAAGACTTCAACGAGCACGAAGCCTTTGCCGAGGCAGTCATGTGTTTGTCGCAGTCCAAACGTGACACTCTCAGCCAGCTTTACCGGCAACCGTATCGTCAAGAAACAATGGAGCAAATCGATGTCATCCAAAATCGTCTGCAAAAAAAAGGATTACGGGCCAGGACGGCTGCGATCGAGGCCCGATACGATTGGATGAAATCCATCCTCAAAGATTGCGTGAAAGACCGGAATAAAAAGGGACCGAATGTAACCGAACGGATCGATGCGGTTCTGACCCATAAATTTTTTGGTTGGGTCTTTTTCTTCGGAATTATGACTTTTATGTTTTACATGATTTTTACCGTTGCATCCATACCCATGGATTGGATCGATAAAATTTTTGGCGCGTTAGGTGAATGGACAACGGCAATGATGCCGCCAGGTGATTTGCGTGATCTGCTTGTCAACGGTGTCATCTCCGGGGTCGGCGGCGTTGTTATCTTTTTACCACAAATTTTGATTTTATTTTTTTTCATCAGCCTTTTGCAAGACACCGGTTATATGGCGCGCGCGGCTTTCATTATGGACCGGGTCATGAATAAAGTTGGCTTACATGGAAAATCTTTTATCCCGCTTTTGAGTTCTTTTGCCTGTGCCATCCCAGGGATCATGTCAGCACGGACAATCGAAAACCCAAAAGACCGGCTGGTCACGGTTTTGGTTGCTCCTTTGATGAGCTGCTCGGCGAGATTGCCGGTTTATACGATCATGATCGGGGTGTTGATGCCATTGTCTTCAGGATGGCAGAAGGCCGGGATCATGTTGAGTATGTATGTCGTCGGTATCATTGGAGCATGTGCGATGGCCTGGCTTTTTAAAAAAACATTGTTGCGTTCACAAAAACCGCTTTTCCTGATGGAATTGCCACCTTATCGGATCCCATCCTGGCAGGTCATTGTCATTCACATGTGGGAACGCAGCGGTCTATTTTTGAAAAGGGCCGGCACTGTTATTTTGGCCATGTCAATTTTGCTTTGGGCGCTCATGACTTACCCCAAACATCCTAACACAGCATCTGGGGAGGCGTTGAAATTGAGTTATGCCGGACAAGCAGGAACCGCATTGGAACCGATCATCAAACCATTGGGGTACGACTGGCGCATTGGCATCGGGCTCATAGGCTCCTTCGCGGCACGCGAAATTTTTGTGTCAACCATGAGCATTGTTTTTGATCTTGATAAAAAGGCAAAAGAAACCACCTTGCGCGAAACGTTTCAAAAAGCGACCTGGCCAGACGGCAGACCGCTATTCACACCGCTGGTTTGTTTGAGTTTGATGTTATTTTACGTTTTTGCTCTGCAATGCATGAGCACGATCGCGGTCGTTTATCGGGAAACCAATTCTTGGGTCTGGCCTTTATTTCAGTTCGTTTACATGGCCATCTTAGCCTACCTAGCAGCCTTCGCCGTTTATCAAACAGGAAAATTGATGGGGTTTTCTTAAAACCTTTCGTGCGTCAATTTTAGTTTTATCCTCCTGGTCACGCCTTCCATACCTTTGTAAAAAAAATAATTTTCATTTATTTTTAGACATTCTGCTATAAAATGTTTAATGCAAAGTAGTTGAGTGTTTTCATAAAAAAATATCGAGAACCGCACCAAATGAAAATAGCGCTCTTTTCTTGGGAAACGACACATTCGATCCATGTTGGTGGTGTCGCAGTTCATGTGACCGAACTCGCCAGTGCTTTAAAAAATAAAAACCACGAGGTCCATGTTTTTACACGGATGGGGCGTCCAGACCACGCTAGGTACGAGTGCATTGAAGGTGTTCATTATCATCGCTGCCCATTTTCCATAAACCACGATTTCATTGAAGAGATAGCGAACATGTGCGAAGCTTTTGTCGATTGTTTTTTTCGCACCGAAGATCATATTGGCGCCTTTGACGTGATTCATGGGCATGACTGGCTGACCGCCTTAGCTTTGGAAAGGATTAGACAAGAACGTCGTCGGAAAACAATTTTTACCATTCATTCAACCGAGTTCGGCCGCTGCGGAAATAATTTTTACAGCGGCAACTCCGAACGCATCCGTCATTTAGAATGGGTCGGCTCTTACTGCGCTGATCATGTGATCACAGTATCAAAGGCCTTAAAAAACGAAGCCATAGGGATCTATAGCATCCCCGAATCAAAGGTTGATGTGATTTACAACGGTGTCTGTTACTGGAACTTCAACGGATGGCTTGATCCTGGTGATGTCAAACGCAAATATGACATTGGCCCGCTCGATCCGATGGTCTTGATTGTTGGACGTATCGTCTATCAAAAAGGGCCGGATTTGCTGGTGAATGCCATTCCCCATATTTTAAATTATCACCCCAATACCAAGTTTTGTTTTGTCGGCGATGGAGAAATGCGCTATTCCGTTGAAGAACAAGCGCGGAATTTAGGTGTTTCACATGCCACGCGTTTTTTGGGACAGCAATCTTCCTGGAAATTGAAAGATCTGTTTAAGGCCGCCGATTGCGTCTGTGTGCCCAGTCGTAATGAACCGTTCGGCATTGTTATCCTTGAGGCTTGGAGTGCTGGTAAACCGGTCATTGCAACCGCCAACGGTGGACCGAATGAAATTGTCTGGCACGAGGTCAATGGCCTTAAGATTCAAGACAATCCTGAATCGATCGCCTGGGGAGTGGGGACCCTTTTTGAAGATTTTGAACATGCGCAATGGATGGGAAACAATGGGCGCATTGCCGTTGAAACCGTTTTTTCCTGGGACGTTATCGCCGATGAGATCGTCGAGATTTACCAACACTGAGAACAAATATGCCGCCATCAAATTTTGATTCAACCGAACTGCCGCCATTGTCCAATAGGACCGAATGCGTTCTCATCGCCCGAGATCCGCATTGGATTTATGCTCATTGGGACCATACGCAAGAAGCTATTGATCGAGCACGTCATCAACTCAATTCTACGATGGGGGAAGGGCAGCTGATTTTACGGATTTACGATGTCAGCATGATCCATTTCAACGGAACAAACGCCAATCACTATTGGGATCTCGAGGTAGGGTTCTCGACCAAAAATTGGCATCTGCACGTTTGGCGGGACAATGCCTCATACTTAGCAGAACTGGGGATCCGATCGGCAAACCACCAATTCATCCCACTTGCGCGGTCCAACACGGTCCATACTCCTCGGGAAACCATGTCCGGCCGTTTTGATCTGATCTGGCAAAACATCCAAGACCATAAACAAACATTTCCCTATCTCGTTGAAGAAACCCGTTTCAAATCAAAAACAGCCAAGCAAAATCAATTGAAAAGACGACGATTGCACTACTTAACTGTCGAAGATATCCGGGCATACTATCTCAATCTTTTTCCATTGCTTGCGAAGATCCGTGGGCGAGGGAGGCGCACGGCTTTTCAACAAAAATTTTTATTTAACAAAGTCAAACCGTTAATCGGTTCGTCAGAATTTTTGAAAAAAATCCATCTATGCTCCTCCGCGAAGATGGAAGTCCTTGAACACGACCACCGATGATGGGAAGGGAACTGATGTTAGATCAGCCAAAAGGATATTTAGCGCTGGTTCTGCACGCCCACTTGCCTTTTGTCCGCCATCCAGAAGAAGAATATTTTCTTGAAGAAAATTGGTTCTTTGAAGCTGTTACCGAGACCTACATTCCGCTGATTCAGGTTTATGAAGCACTCATTAAAGATGGTGTTGATTTTCGCATCACCATGTCGATCACGCCAACCTTGGCGGCCATGTTCAACGACGCCTTTCTGCAAGATCGTTACTTGCGGCATATCAACAAATTGATTGAATTGGCGGAAAAAGAAATTGACCAGACTGGTCATGAACCGCATTATCATGGCCTGGCGTTGATGTATCATTCACGGTTTTTGGCGGCACGCGACCTGTTCACGAACCGCTATCAGAGGAACCTCATCAATGCCTTTAAAAAATTTCAGGAGCTTGGTTATCTTGAAATCATTACGTGTGCGGCCACCCACGCGTTTCTTCCCACCTTAAACGTCAACGCTTCTTCGGTCCAGGCCCAGGTTGAAATTGGCGTTGAGCAGTATCGCAAACATTTTGGTGTTGATCCTAAGGGGATCTGGCTACCGGAATGTGGATTTTATCCCACTTTAGATCAGACTCTTAAAGAAGCAGGGATCAAATATTTTTTCTGCGACTCACACGGAATTTTGCACTCAGACCCGCAGCCCTTGTACGGTGTTTACGCACCCATTTATTGTCCTTCTGGCGTCGCTGCTTTTGGACGGGATTGGGAATCCTCAAAGCAAGTTTGGAGTTCAAAAGAAGGTTACCCTGGCGATCCTGATTATCGGGAATACTATCGCGACATTGGACACAGCCGCGATTTCGATTATATCAAACCCTACATTCACCCCGACGGGATCCGTATCAATACCGGAATGAAATATTGGCGAATCACTGGGAATACTGAATACAAAGAAGCTTATCAGCCTCAATGGGCAAGAGATAAGGCCGCAATTCACGCCGGCAATTTTCTGTTCAATCGGACAAAACAAATCGAACATCTGGATTATCATATGGACCGAAAACCCATCATTGTTGCTCCTTACGACGCTGAGTTATTTGGCCATTGGTGGTTTGAAGGCCCTATGTGGATCGATTTTTTGGCACGGAAAATTTTTTATGATCAATCGATTGTGAAAATGATCACCCCATCAGAATATCTTAAAGAATACTCCACCAATCAAGTGGCCATGCCCAGTCAGTCCAGTTGGGGCTATAAAGGTTACAGCGAATATTGGCTTGAGGGAACCAACGACTGGATCTACCGATATTTGCATCAGGCCAACCGCCGCATGAGCGAACTTGTTGAAAAGTTTTACGATCTGATCGTAGCCCGTCGTCGAGAAAAGACCGGAAACCCGGCTTTGCAGTACCGCGCTCTCAACCAGGCCGCCCGCGAACTGCTCCTGGCCGAGTCGAGCGACTGGCCATTCATCATGAAAACCGGGACCATGGTCGCCTATGCTGAAAAAAGATTGAAACAGCATCTTAATCGATTTGACAGATTGTTTACGGATCTTCTCAACGATACGCTTGATGAAAATTGGCTGAAAGAAATTGAGTGGAGAGACAATGCTTTTCATGACATTGATTGCGCAAAATATTATTTGGATGATTCCAAAAACGTCTCTGTGCATAAACAAAATGAGAAAAATCGATGAATGATGTCCTTGAGAATCTGCCTAATATTTTTTTTGATAAAACGATCAAGCCTAAAGCTCGGCAAAAAATAAAATATTATTCCACAGTGTCCAATCTCCAATTTAACGAAATCCATTCGTCCTTTGGCATTGCCCTGCACATGCATCAACCCACGATTCCGGCGGGGGGAGGAGATCTTCACAGTGCGCCATTGATTTCAAATCTGCAATACATGATGGACCATCAACAGATGGGTGACAATCACAATGCCCCGGTCTTTTTTAACTGCTACCAACGTCTCGCTGAAATGATCCCTAACCTCGTCAGAGAAGGCAAAAATCCACGGGTCATGCTGGATTATTCGGGCAACCTGCTTTGGGGTCTTCGGCAAATGCAGGGCGGTCAGGCCTTAGAAAACTTAAAAAAAATCACCTGCGATGAGCAATATTACGCGAATGTTGAGTGGTTGGGGACCATGTGGTCGCACGCGGTTGTTTCTTCAACACCCATTCCTGATATCAAATTGCATCTGCTCTCCTGGCGGCAACATTTTTCTTCCATATTCGGTGATGAAGCAGAACAGCGGGTTAAAGGCTTTTCTCCTCCGGAAATGCATCTTCCTATCCACCCGGACGTATGTTATGAATACGTCAAGGCATTAAACGAATGTGGATACGCTTGGCTCATGGTGCAAGAACACACCATCCAAAATCCTGATGGTTCGGGAATCAAACGACCACACTTCCCACATCGGCTGGTTGCCAAAAATTCGCTCGGCGAGATAGCCGAAATTACTGTCCTCATAAAAACCCAAGGCTCTGATACAAAATTGGTGGCACAGATGCAGCCAGCCTATGAAGCCAAAACATTGGGTCGGCAGAATTACGGCGGGCAGGAAATCCCACCGTTTGTTTTACAGATTGGCGATGGTGAAAATGGTGGGGTCATGATGAACGAATTTCCATCGAAATACATTGAAGTGAACCGCGAAATCGGTCGGGAAGGTGTTGTTGCCATGAACGGATCGGAATATCTTGAATTTCTTCAAGACCGCGGAGTTGACGAAAAAAAATTTATGCCTGTCCAGCCAGTTTCTCAGCATCGGATCTGGCAACATTTTAAAAAAAATGGCCCTGGTGCTGTTGATGCAGCGATCGAGGCTGTTCGAGCAAACGATCCTGGATACAATTTGGATAAGGCATCCTGGACCAGTGATCGGAATTGGGTCAATGGTTATCAAAACGTTTTAGACCCAATCAATCGCTTGAGTGCCGCGTTTCATCGCAAATTTCCCAACGGGAAGATGGACCAACGAAACAGTGAATACCGAAAGGCCTTGTTGTATCTGCTCCTTTCGCAGACAAGCTGCTTTCGCTATTGGGGAGAAGGTCTCTGGACCGACTATGCCAAAGAATTGTGTCGAAGAGGAATGGAAGCGATCGGATAATTTAGCCATGAGGAAACGAGTTTTGAATCGTCATTTTTTCAACAACAGGAGACGGAATGTCAATTCTGGGAAATAAAAAATCAATCCATTGGAAAACCGTGCGCAAAGACATGACCGCGGATGCCATCAAATGGTCATTCCAACTGAACCGTGAATA
>JAHFFT010000015.1:12907-17856 GCA_023247795.1 Candidatus Omnitrophota bacterium | reverse complement strand
TTTCAACAACAGGAGACGGAATGTCAATTCTGGGAAATAAAAAATCAATCCATTGGAAAACCGTGCGCAAAGACATGACCGCGGATGCCATCAAATGGTCATTCCAACTGAACCGTGAATACAACTTGTCAAAGGACGAATATACGGCGACCAAAAACGATAACTTTTTGTCCTTAGCCATTGCTATCCGCGACCGGCTCGTCGAGCGCTGGATCAAAACCCAACAGCGTTATCATAAACAGAATGTCCGACGGGTTTATTACCTATCTATGGAATTTCTCATCGGCCGATTGTTAGGGAACTTTATGATCAATCTTGATTTGGAAAAACAAGTGGAAGAGGCCATGAAGGAGCTTGGCTATGACCTCAATGAAACACGTGAGCAGGAACTTGACGCCGGACTTGGCAACGGCGGGCTCGGACGTCTTGCGGCATGCTTCTTAGACTCGATGGCAACCCTGGGCATCCCGGCCCATGGCTATTGCATTCGCTATGATTACGGGATCTTTCATCAAAAAATCAAGGATGGATATCAAGTTGAACAACCTGATGAATGGCTGCGTTTAGGAAGCCCGTGGGAGATCCCAAGACCGGAATACACCTTTCGCGTTAAATATTATGGACAGGTCAAAAATGTGCAAGATCAAGATGGCCGCGTTCGCCCGCATTGGGTCGATACCCAAGATGTCTTGGCCGTGCCATATGACATCCCCATCCCCGGATACAAAAATGACGTGGTCAATACCCTAAGGCTCTGGTCAGCCAAAAGTACGGAAGAGTTTGACTTGAAATATTTCAACACCGGCGATTATGAACAGGCGGTTTATCAAAAAATCCTCTCGGAAAACATTTCAAAAGTGCTTTATCCCAATGACAACATATTCGGTGGCAAAGAACTACGTCTGAAGCAGGAATATTTTTTTACCGCGGCATCGATCAGCGATATCATTCGTAGGTACAAATCGGAAAATCCTGACATTAAAAAATTGCCCGAAAAAATTGTCATCCAACTCAATGACACCCATCCGACACTAGCGATCGTGGAATTGATGCGTGTTCTCATTGATGACTACCAACTGGACTGGACAGTGGCCTGGGAAACAACGCGCGCCATTTTTGCTTATACCAATCATACGCTCATGCCAGAGGCGCTGGAATCCTGGCCGCTGGATCTTTTTGAAAAACTTTTGCCCCGGCATTTGCAGATCATTTATGAAATCAACTCACGCTTTCTGGAATTGCTGAGGAACAAATTCCCACACGATGAAGACCGTGTGCGACGGATGTCCATCATCGAAGAAGGGACGCCTAAAAAAATCCGCATGGCGCATCTTGCTATCATCGGCAGTTTTTCTGTTAACGGGGTTTCGCAAATGCATTCGGAATTGCTCAAAACCCGGTTGTTAAAAGACTTCTATGAAGTCTATCCCGAAAGGTTCAACAACAAAACCAACGGCATCACCCAGCGACGCTGGCTCCTCAAAGCCAATCCGCGGTTATCGCATTTGATCAATCAGCATATTTCTGATCAATGGGTGAAAGACCTCTCTTCTTTAAAAAAATTACTGCCAATGGTCGAAAATAAAAATTTTTGTCGAAGCTGGCAGGACATCAAACAAAATAATAAAAATGACCTCGCTGACTATATCCGAAAAACCATGAACATCGCTATTGACCCACAGTCAATATTTGACGTTCAAATCAAGCGGATCCATGAATACAAACGCCAACTTATGTTCACCTTGTATATCATTTCACAGTATTTGATCATCAAGAATTCACCAAATTCTTTTATCCAACCACGGACCTTTTTTATCGGTGGGAAAGCAGCTCCTGGATACTATATGGCAAAATTGATCATCAAATTCATCAACAATGTGGCCGACGTAATCAATAAGGATGTTCGCGTCAAAGATAAAATCCGCCTGATTTTTTTAGAGAATTATCGGGTTTCGTTGGCCGAAAAAATTTTCCCGGCAAGTGATCTTTCCGAGCAGATATCAACAGCAGGGACCGAGGCATCGGGAACCGGCAATATGAAATTCATGCTCAATGGCGCCTTGACGATCGGGACCCTTGACGGGGCCAACATCGAAATCTCTCAATTCGTGGGGAGGGACAACATATTCATTTTTGGACGTCAGGCCCATGAAGTCGAGGAGATGAAAGCCAAAGGTTATCAGCCCGGCGCATACATCAATCAAAATCCGTTGTTAAAAGAGGCCCTTGAATTGATTAAAACCAATCATTTCTCGACGAATAACCCCGGAATCTTTGATCCACTTCTAGAATCGATCACTGCCTGGGACACGTATCTCATCTGCGCTGATTTTGCTTCTTACTGCGAAACACAAGATGCGATTTCCAGACTCTATCAAGACCAAGAGAGCTGGACTAAAAAATCGATCATCAACGTTGCCAACTCTGGACATTTTTCAAGCGACCGGACCATTTCGGAGTATGCCCGAGACATTTGGAAAATTTTTTCCGAAACTCTTCAAAAATAATCTTGACAATTGATTCTATTTTGCTAAGCTAGGCATTAAGTAAGTCTTAGGTTGACTTATTTAAGATTGTTGTTCAGAGGCCAACGCGATCATGAATCCAGAGCCCATGCATTTTTAATGTGTGGGTATTATTTTGTAATGTTGATAAGAAAGACCACCTCACTGTGGCCATGAAGTCAAAAGTTGTCGAAAAAGACGGAAAAAAAGTCACTGAAGTCCGTTCCGATGGTGGAAAGCTTCTTTTCATTAAGACCAGCGCTGGGTATGAAATGAAATGCCCCAGGACCAAAAAAATTTGTTTGGTGAAATACGAAGAGATGATCAAAGATTGTTTCAGTTGTTTGGATGGGGATTTGAGTGAAGAATTTTTGCAGTTCCTTAAAAAATAAAGATTTAAGCATCTACGCTTTTGAATATCTAGCGGCCAGTGATCAGGAATCCCGAGCCCATTTCCGGCAACTGCCGGGGTGGGCATTTTTATTTTAAAATTTAAATCAGGAAATGAGTTCTCATGGAAGGACTAACAATTTTTAATAGGGTTGCGAAAGGTAAATATTTATATCGCCGTTGTCGCAAAATGCTTTTTGTATTGGTGCTTTTTGGTTTCCTTTTTATTCTTAGTCAATCGGCCCAGGCGCATGAAAGCATCTTCGCTTGGACGTATACAACAGACTTGTTGCCCAAAGGCAAGTGGGAATTCGAACAATGGGCGACCTCCAGATTACAGAAAGAGCATGGGACCTATCAGGCATTTGATTTCCGGGAAGAAATCGAATACGGATTGTTGGACAACTTAGGTGTATCGATATATCTTAATCATCATTATGCAAAGGCCAAAAACAGTTTCCCGGAGGAAGACCCAAACAATCCAGGACATAGACTTTCTGGGAGTTATGTGACGGGTGGAGAAGATGTCCATCCCGGGCATGATCCATCCCAATCTTTTGAAACGTATCATTTCGAATCCGTGTCAACGGAATTGATTTATCGCATTCTCAGTCCATACAAAGATCCGATCGGATTAGCGTTGTATATGGAGCCGACAATAGGCAATGATGAGACAGAATTGGAATGGAAAATTCTTCTCCATAAGACCTGGCTTGATGATCAACTCGTATGGGCTATGAATCTTAATTATGGCCTTGCGTTCGAAGAAGAAGCTGGGGGGGAATTCGGAAGAGATGCCATGACTGAGGTATTCACCGGACTATCCTATCGTTTCATTCCTAATTGGTCTGCCGGAATGGAATTATGGAATCATCATGAATATGCTGATGCCTCGGACCATGAGCATTCGGCCTGGTTTGTCGGACCTACTCTTCATTACGGAGGTAAAAGTTGGTGGGCGACTCTTGGACTTTTACGTCAGTTACCGATTGGACAGGCGTTTAACGAGGATCAAAAAGAATTCGCCGAGCACGATGGATATATATTTGGTGAAGAGCATGAAAAATATTATGTCCGGATGAAGATGGGGTTCAATTTTTAACAAAGGATATCAGAAAAAATATGGGTTTGCATTGGCGCGCCTATACTGTCATTCCTATCACTCTGGTCGTTGCGAGTTCAGGGTATTGTTGGGCGACGCAATATTTGACAGTGGAGCAGGCACAGAAGCTTATATTTTCCGAGGCCACGGAATTTCTGCCGTCTGCTGTTGAGTTGACACGAGAACAAATGCAGGCCATTGAAAAGAATTCTGGAGTGCATGTGCGATTGTCCAGCCAAAATGTGTGGGAGGCCAAACGCGATGGAAAATTCATCGGCTGGTTCATTCAAGATGAAGTTTTAGGCAAACATGAATTTATCACGTGGGCACTTGCTTTAAATACCGATGGGAGCGTGCGCCAAATTGAAATCTTGGATTACCGTGAAACCTATGGATATCAAATCCGTGAGGCGAACTGGCGCGAACAATTTTACGGGAAAAAATATGGGGCAGCCCTCAAACTGGATGTCGACATCAAAAATATCAGCGGTGCCACACTGTCCTGCCGCCACATCACTGACGGCGTTAAACGCCTTTTGAGTGTTTATGAACTTGTCCTTAAAAAATGAAACCCGTCGCTGTCGGCCGCTTCTGGGGACATTTGTTGAAGTTTCGGTCAAGCACGATGATGTCACGCATGCCCGCAAGGCTATCGACGCGGCGTTTGCGGCGATTGCGCGTGTGCACAAATTGATGAGTTTCCACGATCCGGAAAGCGAGGTTTCACGGCTTAATCGGGTGGCAATGAATCAGCGAGTGTCTGTCAGTTTTGAAACGTATCAGATTCTTGAATGTGCCCAAGAATTGCATGAGCTCAGTGATGGGGTGTTTGATATCACTGTTGCGTCCGAATTGGTGGATTGGAAATTATTGCCCCGTCATGAATTTTTTGACAGGCAAAAAAGTTATTGTGGGAGGACCTCAGATATTGCATTGCTGCCGGATGGAATGGT
>JAHFFT010000015.1:0-12807 GCA_023247795.1 Candidatus Omnitrophota bacterium | reverse complement strand
GGTTGCCTGTTACCAGCAACGCTTATCTGGCACATCATTTCCGGACGAAATGCTAAAAGCAGTCAATCTTCCCCAAAAATCTCCCAACAAAACCTTTGAGAAAACTTGCAAACTTCTCATAATTATGGCCTAATACGTCATGGCCAAGCTACTGCGATCTGTCTTCCTCACACTTTTTGTGACCATTTTTGCCACGAGCATCTGGTCGCTGCCATTGATTTCCTTTGCAGAAGCTTCCCCTGATTTGCCCAACCTGGGAGCTGCACCGCAATTTAAAAGTGCTGGGCAATGGTTCAACGCAACCACACCCTTGTCGATGGAGCAACTCCAGGGTAGAGTTGTTTTGATCGATTTCTGGACTTACAGTTGTGTCAATTGTGTGAGAACCCTTCCCCATATAACCAGTTGGTACGAAAAATACAAAGACAAAAATTTTACCGTGATCGGTGTTCACACACCGGAATTTGATTTTGAAAAAGACCCCCAAAATGTTGAGAATGCCTTGAATCAATTTCAAATCCATTATCCTGTGGTCACGGACAATGATTTTCAGATTTGGAACGCTTTTAAAAATCAGTACTGGCCAGCTAAATATCTCATTGATGCAAAGGGGCAGATCCGGCGTACTCACTTCGGTGAAGGGCAATATGATGAGATGGAATCTGCGATACGCCAACTTTTAGAAGAGGCGGGAAATACGTTGGAAGCGCAAGTCAGTGGGCTCAAAGACACAACTCCACGTTATCCCCGCACCGAGGAAACCTATCTTGGCAAAGACCGTATGGAACGCTTTGCTTCAAAGGAACAAGTACGAGGAGGGGAGCAGACGTTCAGTCTTCCCGCCTCGATTCCTCAAGATTTTTTCGCGTACGAAGGTGTTTGGAACGTTTCCGGAGAATCAGCCAAAGCGCAGATGGGATCAGCCTTGGAATTTCATTTTCAGGCAGGTCAAGTCTTTCTGGTGATTGCCCCAGAAAAAAAAGGAAATCAAATCAAAGTATTGCTTGATGGAAAAATCATTGATGATTCGCTCGCTGGAGCGGATGTAAAAAGCGGCATGGTCAATCTTGATCAGCAACGTCTTTATCATCTGATCGATTTGAAAGGAAAAATCGAATCGCACCTTCTGAGATTGGAATTTTTGAACAAGGGAATTCTTGTATACGCGTTTACTTTTGGTTAAAATGGCAAATGCTTTAAGTTGTCAACTTATCTAAAAGGAGGGTGTGTTATGGTTAAAAAAGTAGCAGGAACGATTTTGGTCATACTATATACTTTCGCAGTTAGTGGTTGTGCTACTATCGCTCATGGAACAGTAACGACTGTTCGTCTTAATTCTACCCCACAAGGAGCAACCGCTATGGTAGGAGGATCAATGGTTGTCACCCCGAGTTCTATTGCCCTTAAAAATACTCAAGCCTATCCAATCGTTTTTAAAAAGGATGGCTATGAAGATACATACTACACGATCGATAAATACATGAGCGGTTGGGTCTGGGGGAACATTGTTTTCGGTGGATTAATTGGTTTGGTGATTGATAACATGACAGGTGGGGCATATAAACTAGTTCCCCAAGAAGTGAATGTTAATTTAAGCCCCAAAAAATAGCAGTATTATTAAAAATTTACTTCACCAAATTGGAGGGATAATGAAAAGTAGATTTTTAGCTTTCATAGTTATTTTGTTAATGTCGGGATGTGCTTGGGTAGACAGGAAACCGATTTTAACCTACAGTTCATTTTCAACCCCTCAACCACAAAATAAAATCATTTTAAAAGTTGTTCCATTTGAGGATAAAAGAACAATAAGGAATACCGTCGGCTATTCGAGGAATGGGTTTGGTACAAGATGTGCAAAAGTCATCCCTCAAAATAATGTGGCTGAATGGGTGACTAACGCTTTGAAATTAGAATTGACAAACGCGGGGTATACTCTTTCAGAAGAGGAAAATGTTCCCACTAAAATTGAAGGGGTGGTTTTCGATGTTTTTTGTGACACGTATTTTACTTACGACGGGAGAGCCAGTTTAAAAGTTTATTTGAAAAAAGATGGGAAGGTTCTCATAGACAAAGATTATTCATCAACAAAAAGCGGAGGAGTCAATTGGGCTGCAACTTCTGAATCTTTTGCTAAAACCTTAAAGATGACGTTACAGGATGTCCTTAAACAAGTCGTGTTTGACATAAGCAAAGAATTAATAAAGGAATGATTTTCAAATTCTTTCAATTTAACTGTACAAAAATTTTGTAAGTAAAGGAGAAATCATGATTGGATATGTTACACTTGGAACAAACAATAAGGAAAAAGCAGAAAAATTTTATGATTCCTTGTTACTGATCATCGGCGCTGGACGCTTTATGGAAACCGAGCAGTATACCGCCTGGGGCGTATCCATGGATCAACCTGGGATTTCGGTGACCAAACCATATAACGGCAAACCAGCGACGGTCGGGAATGGCACCATGGTGGCACTGCAAGTTGACAGTGTGGAAAAGGTCAATCAAATGTACAAAAGGGCCATGGAACTCGGTGCCAGCGATGAAGGAAAGCCTGGACCACGCGGTGACAGCGGATTTTACGCCGCATACTTCCGCGATCTTGACGGAAACAAATTGAACGTTTTCTGCTTCAACAAATAAGGCCATGTCCCAAAAAATAAAACATAAGCAGCAGCTGCTCGACTTTGATTATGTGGGATGTCCGTCTGAGACCCTCTTCATAAAGCTCGAGACCTCGCAAAAAGGTTTATCGGACATTGAGGCGTATCATCGTCTCAAGGATTACGGTTATAACGAACCCGCCAAAAAAAAGAAAAGGGCGATTCTGCTGCAAATCTTTTTAAAATTCCTCAATCCTTTAGTCATTATCCTCGTCATCATCTCTGGATTTTCATTTTTCTTTGGCGAAAAAATGAGCGCGCTCATCGTTGGCATCATCGCTGTGATGAGCGTTGTGCTTTCATTTATCCAAGAACATAAGGCCGGTCGGGAAGCGGAAAAATTGAGTGAAATGGTCCGCGCGACAGCCACAGTTTTCCGTAATGGCAAATCCAGAGAACTTCCCATCAAAGAAATTGTCCCTGGAGATTTAGTCGATTTCTATGCCGGCGACATGATCCCGGCGGATTTACGGATCATTCAAGCCAAAGATCTGTTTTTGAATCAGTCTTCCTTAACCGGCGAATCCATGCCCGTTGAGAAAATGGCAGCACCCGTCAACGGCAAAAACCAAACTTCCGCGGATTTAACAAACATTGTTTTTATGGGGTCGAGTGTCGTGAGTGGCACCGGGTTAGGGATCGTGCTTCGGACCGGTTTGGCGACCCAATTCGGTGAGATCTCCCGAAAATTGGCTGGCATGAATGAAGAAAGCAGCTTTGAAAAAGGGATCCATAATTTCACCTGGCTCATGATCAAAGCCATGATGGTTTTGGTTGTGATCATTTGCGCCATCAATTTTTATTCGAAAGGCAATTTGATTGAGGCGCTGTTATTTTCTTTGGCCGTTGCCGTTGGACTAACACCGGAAATGCTCCCCATGTTAGTTACGTTGAATTTGTCAAAAGGGGCCATTGCAATGTCCAAAAAGCAGGTCATCGTCAAACGTTTGAGCGCCATTCAAAACTTTGGCGCCATGGATATTTTGTGTACCGATAAAACCGGGACCCTGACGCTGGATAAAATCGTACTGGAACAATATTGCGACGTGGTGAGAAAAGAGGATAAGGGAGTTTTGCAGTTAGCCTATCTTAACAGCTACTATCAGACCGGACTTAAAAACATATTGGACAAGGCTGTTTTAAAAAACGAAAAATTGATGGTGAAGCAGTTTAGAAAAATTGATGAGATTCCTTTCGATTTCTCTCGCAGGCTCATGTCAGTGGTCGTTGATATGGAAGGAAAACACCGGATCATCACCAAAGGGGCCCCCGAAGAAGTCTTTAAAAGATGTAAAAAATATGAGATCGACGGAGAATTATTGGATTTGGAAGACTTGATTCTAACCGATTTGAAAGAAGAATATGATTCGCTCAGTTCAGAGGGCTTTCGGGTGCTGGCCGTTGCTTATAAAGACATGTTGGTCAATAAAGAAGTTTATTCGAAGGACGACGAGCAGGAGCTGGTCCTCAAAGGGTATATTGCCTTTCTTGACCCGCCCAAAACAACTGCTAAAAGGACCATTGAAATCTTGAAGGGATTAGGAATAGAACTCAAGGTCTTGACCGGCGACAACGAATTGGTCACGAAAAAAATCTGCAGTGAGGTTGGGCTGGACATCAAAGGATTGATTACCGGAGAGCGGCTCGAAAAAGCAACAGACGATGAACTCAAGGAATTGGTCACAACGACAACAGTGTTTGCCCGTCTTTCACCTTTGCAAAAAGAGCGGGTGATCCATGCGTTGCGCAAAAATAAACACACGGTTGGCTATTTGGGGGACGGCATCAATGACGCGCCTTCTTTAAAGGCTGCCGACGTCGGGATCTCGGTCAACAATGCCGTTGACATTGCCAAAGAATCAGCTGATATCATCCTTTTACAAAAAAATCTCATCGTTCTCAGCGACGGTGTTTTGGAGGGAAGAAGGGTTTTTGGAAACATCCTCAAATACATCAAAATGGGTTCCAGCTCCAATTTCGGTAATATGTTCAGTATGACTGGGGCGAGTTTTTTGCTGCCATTTCTCCCCATGCTTCCGATCCAAATTCTGTTGAACAACTTTCTTTACGATGTCTCCCAGGTGGCAATCCCGACGGACGATGTTGATGAAGAGTATCTTCAGCGTTCCAGACCATGGAACATTGACTATATCAAAAAATTCATGATGATTTTCGGTCCGCTCAGTTCCATTTTTGATTTTATAACGTTCGGGGTTTTATGGTTCATTTTTCATGCCAACGAAGCTTTGTTCCATACCGGATGGTTTCTCGTGTCACTTTGCACACAAACACTGGTCATTCACATCATCCGTACTGGAAAGAAACCATTTCTTGAAAGCCGGCCTAGCCAATTTTTAATGTTCACATCGATCTATATTGTGACCATCGGACTGGGAATCCCATTCACTCCATTAGGAAAGTATTTCGGATTTGTTATACCGCCACCCACATTTTTTATAGCACTCATCCTCATCGTCGGGTTGTATTTGACCGCTGTTCAAGCAGTAAAATGCTGGTTCATCAAAAAGTATGGCTATGAATAAAAATTTTTTGTCGAATTGGTGGCGGTTTGTTAAAAAATTTTTAAATTTCAGTTGTCTCGTTTTTTCCATAATCAACACCGGATGCGGAGGAGGCCCAACGGGAAATCATGGCGGATTTGCCATGAGCGTCATAGCCGAACCGGTCAAAGAAGAAAAAATCGAAGATAGGATTTCACTGGTCGGCAATCTCATGGCCGATGAAGCCATTGAAATCAAAAACCAATTAGCGGGCATGATTGAGGAAATCGGATTTGAAGAAGGCCAAGCGGTCAAGAAAGGGCAGATGCTTTTTACACTCGATGCTCAGAAAATGAACGCGGAGCTGGCCCAGGCGCAGGCCAATTTAGGAATGGCCAAAACCACTTTTGACCGTTTGTCGTCGCTGATCACTGATGGTGCCATATCACAGCAGGAATTTGATCAAGCCAAATCCGATTTGGAATCGAGAGGCGCCGAAACTGATCTCATCAAAGCCCGGCTTAAGGAATCGGTCATTTCCGCGGCCTTCGATGGTGTCATGGGTGAGCGCACCGTCAGTCTTGGTCAATTTGTCAATGCAGGGACCACACTCACTTATCTTGTCAGTCAGAATCCAATGAAAGCGGAATTCCGTGTTCCGGAACGTTTCCTCGGACAACTCAAAGAACGCCAATCCATCGAGGTAACGGTTGCTGCTTATCCAGAGGAAACCTTTGAAGGGGCGGTATATTTCATTGATCCGCAGGTCGATGAGCAAACCCGCACCGCTTTAGTCAAAGCAAAACTCCCCAACCCCGACGGCAAACTCCGTCAGGGAATGTTTGCCAATTTGAATTTGATTATCGCGGTCCGTTCCCGGGCACTAACGATACCAGAGACCGCGCTCATCCCTAGAGGAGAAGAGGTCTATGTTTTCGTTGTAGATAATGAAAATAAGGCGCAAATGAAACAAGTGAAAATTGGTTTGCGCATGGCCGGCAAAGCAGAAATCATCGACGGCCTATCGGCTGGAGAAAACGTCATTTTTGAAGGATTTCAAAAAATTGGTCCTGGCTCGCCGGTGCAGATCAAAAGCAATGTCGAAAATCCTCCGTCATCTGAATCTGCAGGATGACGATTTTTCGTAAATCAGCAGGAAAATCTTCGTGAAACTTTCCGAAATCAGCATCCAGCGTCCAGTGTTAGCGTCTATGATGAGCTTAGGTCTCATCTTGTTTGGTGTTATTGGATTGTCTCGTTTGCCGGTGCGTGAACTACCCGACATCGATCCGCCCATTGTCAATGTCACTGCTGTTTTTCCAGGCGCAAGTGCCGCTGTTGTGGAAGCCCAAGTCACCGAACCGCTCGAAGAATCACTGACCTCGATTGAAGGGATCCGGACACTCACCAGCGATTCCCGTCAACAGGTGAGCACGATCACCATTGAATTTGATCTCTCACGTAAAATTGATCTGGCAGCACAGGACGTGCGCGACCGAGTTTCGCGCGTACGCGGCCGCCTACCAGATGATATAGAAGAACCCATCATCGCTAAACAGGACGCCAATGCCCAACCGGTTTTATGGATAGCGATGTTCAGTGACCGCTACTCAACATTGGAATTGACTTCCATCAGTGAAAACCTCATCAAAGACCGTTTGCAAACAATCAGCGGGGTAAGTTCGGTCATTTTCGGCGGGGCCAAACGTTTCGCGATCCGAATCTGGCTGGATTCACAAAAAATGGCAGCGCATCAAATTACCGTGCTTGATGTGGAAGAGGCCTTGAAAAAGCAAAGTGTGGAATTGCCCAGCGGTCTTATCGAAAACTTACAGCGTTCGATGTCCATAGAAACGCGCGGTGAATTAAAGACCCCGGAAGAATACAACAATTTGGTCATCAAACAGACCGGATTAGGATTTGTCCGTCTTTCCGATATTGGCCACGCAATCGTTGGTGTTGAAGACGAACATTCGGTGGCACGATTCAATTCCCAACCCGCGATCGGGATCGGCGTCATCAAACAATCCAAAGCCAACACCATCGAAGTCACCAAACGCGTCAAGGAAGAACTCAAGCGTTTGCGTACCAACTTACCTCAGGGGATCGAGGCCGCGATCGCTTATGATGAATCCGTTCACGTCGAGCATGCCATTAAAGAAGTTTGGGAAACATTATTTTTGGCCTTCTTTCTTGTTGTTTTGTCCATTTATCTTTTTCTCCATGATTTACGATCGACGCTGATTCCAACCATCACCATCCCGGTATCGATCATTTCCACATTCGGTGTCCTTTATGCCTTGGGTTTTTCGATCAACATTGTGAGTATGCTCGCGTTTGTTCTGGCCATTGGTCTTGTTGTTGATGATTCCATCATCGTCCTTGAAAATATTTATCGGCATATGGAACATGGCGAAAAACCATTGGAAGCGGCCATGAAGGGAATGAAAGAGATCGGTTTTGTCGTTATCGCCACCACCGTTGCCTTGGTCGCGGTCTTTTTACCCATGGCATTTCAGACGAGCGTCACCGGACGATTGTTCATCGAATTTGCCGTTGCTTTGTCCATGTCAGTCGTGATTTCAGCGTTTGTCGCGTTGAGCTTAACCCCGATGCTTTCCGCACGGATTTTAAAACCCGTTCAACACGCGAGTAAAGGAAACCTTTTGGGGATCTTTGAACGATTTCTTAGCAACACAACGCGTCGTTACGGCGCGGCACTTCGTTGGTCTTTAAATCACGGTAAAATTGTGATGCTTTTTGCCGTTATCACCCTTGGTTTGACAGTTTTCTTTGCTTCACAATTGAACAAAGAATTTATGCCGGATGAAGACAAAGGTTGGCTATTGTGTTTTGCCTTGGCACCGGAAGGCTCCACCAGCGAATACACTGACCGCATGGTCCGTAAGATGGAAACCATGGTTGCTAAAGTGCCTGAGGTGAAGGGATATTTTTCCGCCGTGGCTCTGGCGATGGGCAGTCCTGGCCAGTCATCACAAGGGTTGGCGTTTATTCAATTGAAAGAAGGGAAGCGTCGGCATTTGCGCGATATCGTTGGCGGCCCAACTGGGCTGGCCGGACAATTTTTCAATGGCGTCGAGGGGGCTTTTGTCATCCCGATCATTCCCAAATCCATTGGCCGGGGATTTACTCAACCGTTTGCACTTGTTGTACAAAGCCAGGACCTCATTGCGCTTAACAAATACGCCGAAGGATTGACCAATCAATTGCGCGCCGCGGGATTTCTGATGAATGTCCGCACGACATTTGAATTGAACAAACCCGAATTGCGGGTCAACATCGACCGCGACCGCGCGGCCGCCGTTGGTGTGACGGTGCAAGACATTTCGCGCACGATGCAAATCCTTTTCGGTGGATTGGATTTGGTCAAAGTCAATATCAAGGGAAAAGAATACGATGTCATCGCACAACTGGAGCGTTCCTCGCGCTTAACACCAATGGACCTGGAAAAACTCTACATCCGTAACACCCGAGGTGAATTGGTTCAATTGAACAATGTCATCCATTACGAAACCGGGGCAGGCCCAAGCGCCATCCATCACTACAACCGTTGGCGTTCAGCCACGATCGAAGGCACACCTGTTGGAGTTCCGATGGGAACGGCCATTGAAAAGACTTTAGCAATGATTAAAAAAGATTTGCCCGACGGATTTCGCTATGAGTGGACCGGAGAAGCCCGTGACCTCATTGAATCCAGCGGCCAAATTTATTTTGTCATGCTGCTTGCAGTGATTGTGATTTACATGGTGTTAGCCGCCCAGTTTGAAAGCCTGATTCATCCATTGACTGTCATGCTGACCTTGCCATTGGCCGCGTTTGGCGCTTTCGGAGGATTGTGGGTGATGAGCATCATCAGCAACACTGGCATTTTAGGCGTGATCCAAGGGATGGGCATTAACCTTTACAGTCAAATCGGAATGATCCTTTTATTTGGTCTCGTCACGAAAAACGCGATTCTACTCGTTGATTTTGCTAATCAACAAATGGCGCAAGGCAAATCCGCCAAAGAAGCCATGGAACAAGCTGGACTGATTCGTTTGCGACCCATTTTGATGACTGCAGTAGCGACGATCATGGGCATTTTACCAATCGCGATTGGATTTGGAGCCAGTGGGGAAGCCCGTCGACCTTTGGGTGTGGCCGCGGTGTGCGGGATGACAACCAGCACATTCTTAACATTGTTTGTGATTCCAGTAGTCTATGTTTTTTTCAGTAACTTGACCAAACAACACGTGCTCAAGACAGGGGCACAAATGATCATCATTGGTTTTGCCGCTCTTTTGCTGACGAGCTGTGCTGCTGCGCTTGGAGGGTCGCAGCATGTAAAGCAGGATCAACAATCCGTTACTCTGCCCAAAGAATGGAAGAATGCCTCAGAAAAAGCGACCAACGAAGCTCATTCTTCAATACCACAAAATTGGTGGACTATTTTCAATGACAAGACATTGAATTTTTTAGAAACGTTGGCCGTCGAATACAATCAGGACTTGGCCATTGCCATGGCCAATGTCGATAAAGCCCGCGCCCTGGCCCGCGTTGAGCGAGCAGACCTTTTTCCGGAAATCGAAGCTAATCCATCGGTTGAGCGCAATCGCTTTTCCGAAAATTCAACAAACTCCGGTGGTTTTAGCAGCAAACCCAGCAACACATTTAAAGCACCGTTGGATTTGAGCTATGAACTTGATATCTGGGGGAAAGTACGCAGCGCCTTTGCCGCTGGTCTGGCAGACGCCCAGGCTGAGGCAGCCGCTTACCAGACCATTCATTTGACCATGACCGTTGACGTGGCCAAGACTTATTTTACGATTGCGGCTTTGGACAGTGAAATTGACGCGTTGACTTCTGGCCTTGAACTGCGACGACGCGCGGTGAACATGTTGGATTTGCGTTATCAAAAAGGGATGAATAGCGAACTGACCCTTCATCAAGCACAAACCGTGTTTGCCCAGGCCCAAGCTGATCTCATTGACGCCAAACGCCGTCGAGAAAATTTTGTCAATGCCTTAGCAGTGCTTTGCGGGCAAACCGCCAGCGACTTCACACTTCCTCATGAGCCGTTAAACACACCCACGACAGCTATTCCGTTAAGCATCCCGTCAGATGTCCTAAAGAATCGACCTGATATTATCGAAGCTGAAAAATTGATGACCGCGGCCAATGAGAGAATAGGGGTTGCTCAAGCGTCCTTTTTCCCTTCGGTGACTTTAACCGGCAGTGCTGGATTCACCAGCGCGCAAGCCGATGAACTTTTGAAGTGGGGAAGCCGTGAATGGTCGATCGGCCCATCGGTGAATCTCCCAATTTTTAACGGCGGACAACTCACCGCAAAATTGGAAGCAGAAAGGGCTGAGTATCAAAAAGCATTGGCCGAATACCGCAAACGTGTCCTAACCGCTTTTAGCGAAGTTGAAAATTCGTTGGCCGACATCAAACTGCGAGAGGAACAGTCCACAGCCCAAAAAAACCTTTTGCAATCCGCCCGCCAAACCGCAGCCATCTCCACCGAACGCTACAAAGAAGGACTAGTGAGTTTTCTAGAAGTCATCGATGCTGAACGTTCCCGTTTGCAAGCCGAGCGCGACGCCATCAAAATCCAATCCGAAGAACTGATCGCCGCAGCCCAATTGGTCAAAGCCATTGGTGGCCGCTGGGTCAATTAACCAACTATTCTCAGAAGCATTAGTCACCATTACGTTCATGATTACCAAGACCCACCCAGCCGAAAAAAAAGGCTTTTTTGAGGCTTTGGTGGTAAACTTGATTAATAAGTTGAGTGAAAGTTACCTTACATGGCTACGAATTTTTTATGATTCTGAAAATCATGTGGATATTGAAAAAGCTCAATCAGCTTTAGAAACAGCAAAAAAGTTGATTGGTAAGATTAAGATGCTGATTGGATGAAAGGCTTTCAAACTAAGTTGGAAGGGCAATTTATGCCGAAGAAAACCGACGTTGATATTTGGTTGGAACGCGAAACCCCTCATAAGCGTAAGGCCCTTGAAAATGCCTCCAGCTATTTTGATAAAAACAATGAATTAACTGTCAATACCCTTGAGGCCATTTATGGTCAAGAAAGCAGTTTTGGAGTTTTGAAAAGAAAAATAGGTATGAAGGGCGCCGCTGGGGAATTTCATTTACAACGGGATACTGCGGAACGTTATCATCTAATTGTTTCCCCAAAAAATGACCAGCGTTTTAACATTGACTATGCTTCAATCGCAGCAGCACGCTACTTAGATGATCTTGACAGGACATTTTCTAAAAAGACTGTTTTGTCAACGAAGGTAACAACAATACCTATCAAGGCCGCATTAGAACGAAAAAAAATCATTCTTGCTGCATATAATGGCGGGGAAGGATCAATAACTAAAGCTCAATACCTAACCCAACAAGCTGGAAGAAATCCTACAAGTTGGAATGATGTTCAAGAATTTTTGGGGTAGGCAAAGGCCAAAAATCCTGACCAAATTCGTAAATATGTCAAAGATGTTTCTAAAAATGAGGCTGAGTTTGCTAAAAAATCTTTGGCAGATAAAACTGCGAAGGACAAAAAAATTAATAAATCAAAAGGGCGTTGTACCATAGGGCACTGGATTACCAAAGACGGACTTCACATCTTTGTATGCGATTAAATATTATTCTTTTCTTAGTTATAGGAATTGTGTTTTTCTATGGATGTACTATGGATAGGCGACAGGCTGCTGAAATTTTTGGAAATATGACGTATTATAGAGGAAACGAACATTTTGCCGAGCCAATAACACTTATTGAATGTAATTATACTTCCTCATTTTTAAACGTTTTTTATGAGAATGAATTTGTATACGGCGATTTTAATCACGATGGCATTAAAGACGCGGCAGTGATAACAAATGAAAATTCCGGTGGCAGCGGTGATTGGTATATGCTGAATTTTCTCATTAATGATGGAAAGACTTTTGTCCATAGATCCTCTCATAAGCTGGATGAGGCAGTCCAGATAAATAGAATGTGGCAAAAAAAGGGTAAAGTTTTTATCGATATGTATATTCACCAGCAAGGGGATTGTGCTGAATATCCATCCAGACGGGTAAAGAATGTTTATGAATATACTGGTCCCGACAAATTTGGTTTAGAAAAAAATTTATGGAAAGCAGCGCCAGGATATTATAAACCACAGCAAGGTTTTGTCCCTGATGAAGCCACTGCCATTAAGATTGGTGAAGCTGTTTTAACCGCAATCTATGGACAAGAACAGGTTAATCATGAGAAGCCATTAGAAGCTCACTTGAGCATGGATATTTGGACAGTCTTGGGTAAAGCCGATTGTCCATCTGACAGGCAGCCATGTGAACAGTTAAGCATAGGAATTAGACAAGACAACGGTGAGATTGTATCAGTCAGTCGAGGAAAATAAAATTGATTACCATATGTGGCCCAGAATTTCAATGGCCGTATAAAAAATACACAAATGATAAAAAAAATCTTAATCATTATCTGCAGCGCAGCAATTATTGGTTATGCTTGTTTTTATTTAAATTATATTGTCCCACATCCTAGTCTTTCTACAATGATGGAAAATAAGTATCAACCTACAAAAAAAATTGCTTTTACTGGCACAATTATTCATAATCCAATTAGAGATG
>JAHFFT010000041.1 GCA_023247795.1 Candidatus Omnitrophota bacterium | reverse complement strand
TACAGGCGCAAAGAATTACCTTCAGTCTAACAAATAGTCATTTAGAACGATTCGCGCAGTACTTGCTACCTTAAATTTTGTTAGATATGACAAGTGCAGGCGCAAAGAATTACCTTCAGTTTAACAAATAGTCATTTAGAACGATTCGCGCAGTACTTGCTATCTTAAATTTTGTTAGATATGACAAGTGCAGGCGCAAAGTTACCTTAATCTTATTCAGAAAAACTTTGCCCCAAGTACTTACTTCCTTCTTCTTTTATCTAGAAATGTAAGCACAGGCGCAAAGAATTACCTTCAGTTTAACAAATAATCATTTAGAACGATTCAGCCAGTCCTTGCTAGCCTACATTTTCATTCAAAATTAAAAAGCATGTGCCTAAAAGTTCTCTCTTACAAAATTTTGCAAATTATTATAACAATCCGAAAATAAATAGCAAGTTAACAATAATGTCTTCAAATCGACGATTGTTATGGGGAAGTTGGAAAATGAGATTAACGCTCTTTTAAAAGCTGCTGATAGTTCAATCCCAAGCTATGTACCGCCTCCTTGGGATTGAGATTATACGCTCGACAAAACGCGGTGACCTCGGTCAAACTATTGTGCCCCCGCTTTGCCAATTCTTGAAGAAGGATTGTTCTTAACGCTACCTCCTGAATGATCCTTTTTGGGGAGACCCCGGCCTCGCTGGCCAGCCGGTCGCGATAGATGGTGCTGCTGGAAACCGCTTTTAAAGTGTTCGATTCATAATCATACTTGTAAATATGCGATAATAAAACTTTTTCCCGTTCCATCCCGCTGGTTTCACTGATCTCATCGACGACCCGAAGAACCTTTCCTTCCGCATGATAACGCTTCAAAACGACAAAGACATCGGTCAGACGGATCAGTTCTTCCGGGATATTCATCGGCTCATTCTGCAGACGGATAATAGCTTCCCGGGAAGTCAAGGCATGGATCGTGCCAATGCAATATTTTCCGATATTGACCGCCGTCATCATGTCGCGCGCTTCCTCGCCGCGGACCTCGCCGATCACAATCCGTTCCGGCCGCATCCGCAAACTGTTCTTGACCAAATCGGCTAAAGAAAAGTCATCCCCACTTTCCAAACGAGAACAACTCTCTTCCAAAGCGGTATTCAACTCTAAGGTGTCCTCAATCACAACCAGACGCTCGTTGCCCGGAATAAAACTGAAAAGCGCGTTCAACAGAGTTGTTTTGCCGACCCCCGGCCCCCCCGCGATCAACATATTCGCTGGTCGGATCGACATCCCTTCCAGATAAAGCCAGAGCTGTGCCGCCACCTCAAAGGTCAAGGTCCCACGATTGATCATTTCAATGATACTCAAAGGCAGCATCTTGGCCTTGGTGATCGTCAGTTGCGGTCCAAATGGGGATCTGACAAAATTGACTCGTCCTTCCAAATTGGGCAGCTCAATGTTCATGACCTTTTCAATATCTCGACGACCGGAGAGCAAAACCAATTTCTGAATGAAGATGTTCAATTCTTCAATCGTCTCAAATCTCTTTGCTGTCTTCACAAAACCCTTCCCCGAATGATGGATGTAAATCGGATTGAGCGCGTTGATAATCACATCCTCGACGTCCAAATCACGCAGCAGATCATCAATGATTCCATAAGAGACAAAACTTTCTAAAAATTCCTTACGCTTTTCCAGAAGGTCCAATTCTTCCTTCTCTTTTTTGAAAAATCCGCTTTCGTCCATCGTAAAAAGTTCTTTGAGCGCCCGTTCAACAATTTCCATTCGATCCTGTTTTCTTTGCAGCAATTGCAGCTTTCCGTAAAGTAACGGGATCAATTTTTCTTCCAATTTGAGACGTTTGATTTTTTCCACAGCTCGCAGAACCTCTTCAGTTTCGATTCATCTTCAGCGACGGATCAGCAACCACAATGACCGCCTTGTTCAAATCAAGATACTTCTTTGCCATTTCCTGAACATCCTCGACCGTAACATCCTTGACGCGCTGTTCATAACTTTTGTAATAATCATAACCCAACCCATACAATTCATCCAGGCCGGCCAAAAAGCTGAATGACGAAATCGTCTCCCGACTCCGCTCAAATCCACCAAGCATAAAGGCCTTAATCTCGTCGAGCTCACGCTCACTGACCTTTTCATTCTGCAAATTCTGGATGATATCGACTAGCTGTTTCTTAACATCTTCCTTTTTGTCTCCAGAAGTCAAAACATAAAAGCTGATCAATCCCAGGTCGCCCGCCGGAGTATAACCGCCGCCTAAGGTATAAGCCAGCCCCAACTCATCACGGATCTTGGTGAACATGTGTCCGTTGAACGGCGATCCAATGACCGCGGACAAAACGTCAAGCTTAAAACGGTCCGGATGATAAAAATCCACTCCCTGAAACCCGATGACCACCGCGGCCTGTTCTTTATCAAGCGAAATTGTTTTTTCAACTGTTTGCGTAGGCGCTGCTTCCGCCACCGTCCCCAATGTTAAATCCTTCTTTACCAGCCCGGAAAATCGCTTTCTTAAATCCGCTGCCAACGCCGATGAATTGATATCGCCAAAAACCGTGATCACGGCGTTATTGGGAACAACAAATTGCTGATAAAACGCAAGCAAATCATCTCGACGGATGGCGGAAACAGTTTCAATACTGCCCAACTCGTCATTGCGCAAAGGGTTCTTTTTGAAAAGCATTTCTTTCATCGCCAAGGAAGACTGCTCCGCGACACTGTCGGCCCTTTCCTGAATGGCCGCGACCATGACCTCTTTTTCCTTCGCGATTTCGCCCTCTGGAAAAGTTGGATGCTTGACCAATGACTCCAACAGATCAAACGCAAACTTGGCATCCCCTTTATCCAAAGACAAAAACTCCATCGAGATTCCAAAACTGTTCGTGCCAGAAAAGCCGCCAACACTCATCCCTAACGCTTCAGTCTTTTGCGCGATCTGCTCGGCGGTTAAAGAACGCGTTCCTTTAATCCAAACATCCGAAAATAAGTGAGAAAGCCCGGTCAAACCAGCAGGTTCTTGACGCAGACCTCCATTAACGACCAAATTCATCGACACCAAGGGCAATGAATGATCCTCCTTGAGAAGTATCCGCAGCCCGTTGTCGAAAACAATTTTCGCAATTTCTCCTTTTGGCCGTTCTTCACGACTGGAAGGACTTTTCGCCGCTTCCCCCTCTGGTCTTAAAACAACGATGGAAAGTCGATCGTCACGGAAATATCTTTTTGCGGCAGCTTGCAAATCCTGAACAGACAATTGTTCAATCGCGTTAAGATAATGTTGCGCGAAATCAATATCTCCCATAAAGGCTTCGTGGGTCGCGAGATTATAAGCCACATTGCCTGAATTTTGCTGATCGGTGACAAAGGAACTGATCATCTGCCTTTTGACTCTCGCTAATTCCTCTCGATCGATCCCTCTCTGGGCGATCTGTTTCAATTCCTCTTTAATCTCCAAAATCACTTGATCGACATTTTTGTAGTCCAAGACACAAGAGACTTCAAACAAACCCCGGTCCGAAGGAGTGTAGTTCTCGGCGCTGATCGATTTGACCAGACGTTTCGTACGGAAAAGATCCTGATAAAGCCTTGAACTTTCTCCTTGGCCAAGGATCATGGCCAAAACATCTAATGCATAGAGATCCTCGTCCGCCATGCTGACACCGGCATAATCCAGAGAAAGACGCGTCAATTGGGTGTGATAACTTTCTTCATACCTTCGAACACTGATCTGAGTTGGTTCATCGACGAGGTTCCTGAGCACCGCCCGCCCTCTCTTAAATCCAGCAAAGGCCTGCTCGATCTTTGGTAACACTTGGGCCTGCTTAACCTGACCAGCGACGCTAAAAACAATGTTGTTGGGAATATAATAGGTGTGGTAATAGTCTAAAAAATCTTCACGCGTTAACTCGGCCAATGGGTCGGTAGAACCAATGATCGGCAATCGGTAAGGATGTCGCAAATAAACGGTCTTAAACACCAAATCACTGAGACGCTGTTCCGGCCGGTCATTGATGAGCCGCATTTCTCCGTAGACGACTTCCCTCTCCTTTTGAATTTCTTTCGCGTCAAAGCTAGAATTCATCAGCATATCAGAAATGATATCCAAGGCTTGATCAAAATGGTCGGCGGGAACGGTCAACGTAAAAATCGTATAATCATGGCTGGTCGAAGCATTGATTACACCACCCATCGCCTGCACTTCCCGGGCGATCTGGCCAACGGCCCGTTTCGCAGTCCCTTTAAAAAGCATATGCTCGAGAAAATGGGAAATCCCGCTGCCAAGCAGTTTACCTTCCGTCACTGAGCCCGCTTTCACTAAAGCGTAAAGTGAAACCATGGTTGAATTGGGCATCTCACTGACGAGGACCGTCAGGCCGTTTTCAAGAACCGTTTTGTTCGTTTCAATCTTGAAGTCGCTGGGATTTGTTGCCGCGGCGTGCGCATGAGGAATAGCTGTGCCCAGGAAAAAACACAGGACCGCGAAACAGGATCGCGGTAAAATTCTATGGATGGTTCTTCTTATTATGCTCATCAAAAAGATTCCGAAGATCGGTCTGCGCGTTCTTTAAAATCTGCGAACAGATAAAAATGAGGATAGAAAACTGCCAGCAGTCTTCCGGCCCAGCCACTAACCCAGAGTAGACATTTTCCTTCATCTGTAATTCCTGCTGATAATGATCGATCGCCCTGCTCAACTTCCCCTCGAAAATATCCAACGAATCGGTTCGGTTGTTATAGCGCAAGGACGGAATATTGATCCCGCGCACAAGCAAAAAATTGATGAGCTGATTTTCTTGCGCCCCCTCTTTTTCAAATTCAAATCCAGAAAACTGTGGATGGTTAGGAGGCAGAATCAAAGACGGCCGCTTGACCACCACTTCCCCTTTGCGGACCACAGTGTCTCCAATATTGATGGAGGATTCCGACAATAGGATGTAAGGCACATTCGTGTCACTGAAAGTCATGAGCCCTTGGACCCGCGGACGAATGATTTCGGTATTGCTTAAGGCCTTCTGCCAGACTTTCTCCAAATCCATCTTTTCACCTATCCCATTGCCGATCCGCATCACCAAATTTGCTTTACAAATTTGGTGCGCAAGATCCATTTTTTTGCTAACAAAAGCACGGAGAGGATGAGATTCGAACTCATGACCCCGTGTTAACAGGGAACACGCTCTCCAGGCGTGCGCCTTGAACCGCTCGGCCACCTCTCCAAAAATTCCGAAGTGAATAATGTATTGCCGTTCGCCAAAAAAGGCAAGATCATTTTCCTTCTTTCAGTTCATCTTTTAATTTCTTCAAAGCTTTTTCCAAATCATCAGCAACTTCGTCTTCTTTCAATGAACGGATTTTTACAAGCTGTTTCTCAACCATTTTGACATCCTTCTTTTTCAAATAAACCGATGCCAAATTCCAATAGTTGCTATAATTACCTGGCTCCATATCAATCAATTGTTGATATAATGAGACCGCCTTATCAAACTGATTGTTATCGGTCGCCCGTTGGGCTTGAGAGTCTATCCATATTCCTTTCAAATCCTTACAACCGCTAACGACACCAACACACACCAAAATCAAAAAAAGTATCCATACCGAGTTACCTTTAGCCATCATTCCCTCCCCAAATTGCCAATTTTTTAAATTTCAATGAGTCTTAGTATAACAAATTCTTAATGTGCATCAAAGCCATTTTCTATAAAGCGTCGGAATCCCGCTAAAAATCCAACAATTCATTACCTAAAGATCAATTCGTGGTATAGAATGTTATTACCATGAACCGCATCAAAAAAATCCTCATCATCGAAGACGAAAGAGAAACCGCGCAGATCACGGAGACGCTTTTAAAAAAGCGCGGATTTGAAACCAGCATCGCTCCCAACGGTCTCCTTGGTTTTGAGATGGCAAAAAGAAACAGCCCCGATCTTATTATCGCCGATGCACTCATGCCGGGCCTAGATGGGTTTAACTTCTATAAAAAACTTAAGACCGATGACGAAACTCTTAACATTCCTGTCCTCATCGTTTCCGGTCGTAGTCACATGGAAGACTCTTTCAATGTCGTTGGAGTTGAGGGTTTTATGGCCAAACCATTTTCACCGCAGGAAATGATCGATAAAATCAACACCATTTTTGACACCATCCATGCTAAACAATCAACGATAAGGAAAGTTGCTCAAAAAGCAACAAAAACAGTATTGATCATTGGTGGAAAAATGAATGTTATACGTAAAATGGTTGAACAAACGGAAAAGGCCGGTTATCGGATCGACTTCGCGATCACAAAATCAGATGCCTTAGCCAAAACCATTCATTGGGATCCAGACATCATTTTCATTGATACCGTCTTAAACGGGGTCAAAGCTTATGAATTGACCAAACTTCTGCGTGAACTGCCACAAGCTGAGGGTAAACCCATCATTGGCTTTAGTTTTGGCGAGGCTGCAAAACAAGTTAATAAGCGAGATTTGGCCTTCATTATCGAAATCAATGAATTATTAAAGGCCGGAGCGACCAATTACATCGGTACTTATGATGACTATAGTTACGTCAAAACCCTGGCAAAATTTCTTGAACCAAAAAATCTTGAGTAAACTTCCGTCCTGTTAGCTTCACATCCCTCAAATCACGCGATCGTTCCCACCATCAATTGGAATTTGCGCGCCCGTTGTTTTTAAAAAAGCTGTCCCTGCCATCACCGCGATCAACTCCGCGACATCTTTTGCCGAGATAACAACTTTCAACAGATTGTTCGTTTTATAATCGTCGACGGACATCCCATAGGCCTTAGCTCGTTTTGCCAACACATCCTTTGTCCATATCCCGGTATCAAAAACAGCGTTCGGGTGCACGACATTGACCCTGATCCCCAATGGCGCCAATTCCAATGCCGCGACCCTGGCTAATTGAGTCAATCCTGCCTTAGCAACCGAATAAGCTGAAGCACCGGGACCTGGAGCCGGCACATTCTTTGAACCAACAACGATGACCGATGGATCAATCCCTAGACTCAAATACGGAATGGTTTCCTTTAAAAGTCGTTGGTGACTGTTCAAGTTCACCATCAGGCTCTTCTCCCACGTTTCCATCCGCATTTGCGCGATTTGCTCACTGCTGGGAAATGTTCCAGCATTCGAAACCACGACATCCAATCCGCCGAATCGAGAAACGGTCAATTCAACCGCCTTTTGCAAATCACTAATTTTGGTGACATCGCAGCAAATCGGTAAAATCGCCTTGTCCGCAAAAATCGTTTTGACAGAAGCATTCAAGTCCAACGCCGACACAACCGCTCCCTGACTCCTAAAAATCTCGACACTGGCCCGGCCAATCCCGCTGGCCGCCCCGGTCACCAAAACGATCTTTCCCAAGAAGGCTGGAGCTAGACCAACCTTTTTCAATTTGGCCTGTTCCAAATCCCAGTATTCCATTTCAAAAATATCTTTTTCGGAAAGGGCATTCCACCCGCCGAGCCTTTCCGCGCTTTCAATGGCCCGGATCGTATGCAAAGAAATGTCCGAGACGATTTCGGCCTCCTGAACAGTACGGCCAAAACAAATCGTTCCCACCTCCGGCCAAACGGCCCAACGCGGGGAAGGATCAAGAGGCGTTTCATCCCTGGCGTATTTCTTGAAATATTTTTGATATTCTCGCGTAAATTTCGCGACATCATTGGCAGGATCCTCCTTAATCACGACAGGGACCCGCTTTGTCCTGATCACGTGATCGGGCGTCAACGGGCCGCGGCCCGCGACCTCACGAAGATTTTTACGCTGGCTAAAAATCAACCGTCCATCAGTGCATTCGCATTTTGCCAGCATCGAAGCCTTCGCCGCCTGAGAGACGACCTTACGAATATGGGCCAAAACCTTATAATCAATTTTTGACTCAACAGTTCGAGGAACCGAAAAGACCGCCCCCTTCTTCTTTAAATATTTTTCCGCTTGGCCGACCAGCCGGATCATCGTCTCATAACTATCCTTCGCCTCGTCGTTGAACGTAAAAATCCCGTGCTGAAGCAGGACTATCCCTTCAATGGAAGACCAATCAAGTGACTTTGTCATTTCATAAATCTTTTTCGCCAAAATAAATCCTGGCATGACATAAGGAACGATCAAAACGCGCTTCCCATAAATCTCTTTGATCCTTTTCTCGCCATCTTTCGTGTTTGACACGGCAACAACCGCGTCGGCATGGGTATGATCGACAAATCGAAATGGAATGATCGCGTGCAGGATGGCCTCCACCGACGGATTAGGGGCATTGGGGTCCAACATGGCCGCCCGCTGCATCCTGACCATGTCACGGTCGGTCAAATGATCAAACTCCGCCATCCGCCTGAGGGCCTCTAGCTTGACTGGGGCAAACCCCAACTTTTCAATCGTTGCCAAATCCCAGCCGCTGCCTTTCACAAACAAAACATCTTGCTCGTCGTCAAAATCATCTTTCATCTTGATCTTGACCGACGTGTTGCCACCACCTTGTAGCACCAAATCCGATTCCCGGCCTAACAACTGCGACGTGTAAACCCGCAAGGCCAAGAGGTCCGCTTGAAATTTTTTTACCTCATTTTGATTCCATAGGCTTTTCATTTTGCTTTTCCAAATACCCTTTTTCCTTCATCCTTTGAATGACCTTATCCGCGACATTAGCCCCCCACTTCTCTCCCACCGTATAAGCCTCTTGCATAATCTGCGGCAGGGCACCGATAAAACGCTGACCCAAAGGCGATTGATAAAAAGCAATGAGTCCTTTGATGTCCTCATGAGAAAGATATTTGTCATAGATTGGGACGTTGAGATCTTCCAATTCCTGAACATTGATCTCAGCAGCAAGATCATTCCAGAACTGCTCTGGAACATTGGGCGACGTAGACTTCATCGAGTTTATCATCTGCTCAATGAACTGCTTCCCCATATTTCCACCACCGGTGAGACGCACCAATTCGCGGATGTCCGCCATTTTGGCTTCTTTATCTTCCGATGCTGCGACAGCTGGAGCGGCGCTGCCGCTTTCAGACTGGGCAAAACCAATTCCAGAAATAAACAAAACACCAAAAAATAAAACACTAAAAATTATTCTCTGAAACCTCATATCGTTTGTCCTTTCTTTTTGTCATATCATTGCTCTTTCAGCGATGAAGCAATCTTTCCCGAACAGGATTGCTTCGCCCTATCGGGCTCGCAATGGGCATTCATTTCTATCAAACGCTGAATCGAAAATAAACCACATCCCCATCGGCCACTTGATAATCTTTTCCTTCCAACGACACCAACCCCTTCTCTTGAACCGTCCGATAAGCCCCTAATCTCATCAAGTCATCGTATTTGTAAACCTCCGCGCGGATAAAACCCCGCTCCATATCCGAGTGGATCTTGCCCGCGGCCTTAACAGCAGTTGTCCCTTGCGGGATCAACCAGGCCCTCGACTCCATCGGGCCAGCAGTAAAAAAACAAATCAACTTCAGCAACTCTTTACCGGCCTGCGCTAATCGTGTCAACCCGGGAGAAATGATCCCTGCCGCTTCATAATAACTTGCTCTTTCTTCCGTTGGAAGCTCAAGGATTTCCGCCTCGATCTTTGTTGATAAGACCACGACCTTGGCCCCTTCCTGCCTGGCCCGCTCGTTTAAGGGTGCGATCAATTCTTCCGGAGGATTTTCTTCACCAACGTTGGCCAGGTAGACGATGGGTTTTGCTGTTAAAAACTGAAATTCCTTATTCAGCTCCTCGGACACATTGAGCATCCTCGCTGATCGGCCTTCATTAAAACCTTTGATGATCCGTTCCAATTCTTCCACTTTAGCACGCGCGACTTTGTCCCCTGATTTCGCTGCCCCCTGGTGACGGTCAACCGATTTTTGAGCCTGCTGAAGATCGGCCAGCAGCAATTCGGTTTCAATGATTTCAACCGCTGATAAAGGGTCCATTTTCCCTAACACATTCGTGACATTATCATCTTCGAAACAGCGCACGACGTGGGCAATGGCATCGACGGCGCGGATATGAGACAAAAATTTATTCCCCAAACCTTCCCCCTGGCTGGCCCCTTTCACCAAACCGGCAATATCAACAAAACGGATGCCCGATGGAGTCATTTTGGCACTTTGAAATTTTTCCACGAGTTTAGGCAATCGAGAATCCGGCAACGGAACAATCCCGACATTCGGCTCAATGGTGCAAAAGGGGAAATTTTCAGCGGCCGCTCCGGCACCGGTCAAGGCATTGAAAAGTGTCGATTTCCCGACGTTAGGCAACCCGACAATTCCGATCTCCATTCTATTTCATCCTCTCCCAATTCATTTTACGTCGGTGGCAAGGGCACTGCCATTTTCACCGTACTCGGTACGCTTGACGAGCTCTCCATGGTCATACACTTCTAGCAATTTGATCTGACCGCTGGGATCATATTCTTTCAACTCACCCTGCTTTTTGCCTTCGATAAAGCCCATCTCTCGACGAAGATGGCCATCTTCATAATAACTGATCGCTGGCCCATCATATTCCCCATTTTTGTATTGGACCGTGGAAAGCACTTGACCATTTTGCGCGTACGCCTTAGCCGTGCCCTCCAATGTTCCATTTTTATAATTTTTCTCGTCCTGCAGTTCGCCGGTCACATAATACGTTGTCAAAGCGCCTTCAAGATTGTTCTTTACAAACGGCCTCTTTTCCATAACCTGTCCAGTCCGATAATACTCAATGAATTCGCCCTCCCGCAAGCCGTCCACATAATTCTCAAGCAGATGGAGATGATGGTTGTCATAATACACTTTGGTTGGGCCGTTCAATTTGCCTTTCGTGTAAAGTGTTTCCGAAAAAAGCTCGCCGTTCTCCTGATAACCTTTTGCCAACCCCTCTCTTTCTCCGTCGACATACCGAACTTCTTCAAGAAGAGTCCCATTCTCATAAAATTTTTTCGCGTCCCCTTCCATCTTCCCCGCTTTATAAGGTATTTCTTCAAACAGCTGGCCTGACGGATAGAACTGCTTGCTCATTCCCTCAATGACACCACCAACATACGGTCGCTCAAAATGGACTTTACCGTCTTCGAAATACTCATACTCCAATCCATCTTTATGTTCTTGCGCCAGAACCGCTCCCCCGCAACACATCAAAAAAACAATTACGAAAACCCCGTGATGTTTTTTCATGGCTTTACCTCCGTTAGCGACTGTAAAAATTTTAAATAATCGGGATCGAGCAACATCCCCAAATCCTGTACCGTTTTAGCGTCCGCTAAAGCCTGCTCTTTGTTGCCCAAACGGGCGTATGCCAAAGATCGATTAAAATAAGCGGATGCGTAATCGAATTTCAACTGAATCGCTTGATTAAAATCCTGGATAGCGGCGCTCACATTGTTCATTTGCAAATAATAGACCCCGCGGTTGTTATAGCTTTCCGCCTTTTGTGGATCAGCGACGATGGCTCGATTATAGTCCGCGAAGGCCTGCTCCTTTTTGCCCTGACGTGTGAACAGCACTCCTCGATTGCTATAGGCCTCAGCATACTGCGGGTTGATTTTAAACGCTGTTTCATAATCTTGCAAGGCAAGCTCAATTTTGCCGAGCTTTTCGTAGGCCAAAGCGCGGCTATTGTACGCGGGCGCGCTCAGAGGGTCAAGTTCAATCGCCCGATTGTGGTCCTGCAGGGCCAAACCCCAGAGACCAAGGTTTTGACGGTTGATGCCGCGGTTATTATAAGCATTCGCGTATTCCGGGTTGATTTTGATCGCTTCCGTATAATCGGCAATCGCCCGTTGATAATCGCCGCGCTTGCTGTAAATGTTACCCCGGTTGTTATATGCCTCGTCGTGGTCGGGACGGATAAGAATCGCCATATTGTAATCAGCCAACGCTTCGCTAGTACGCCCCAGACTTTCCAAATAATAGCCGCGATTGTTATACGCCAACGACTTGTGGGGAGAATATTGGATCACATAATTCCAGAATGTAAGCGGATCTTTCCAAATGTTGATCTGGGCATGGGTCTTCCCGGCCAGCAATAAGAACATGCCGATGGTGATCCCCCAAAAGATTCCTTGATAATCCTGACCATTAATTTTGCCGATCTTCATCCAAAAATCGAAAAGAGCTCCCAATCCTAAACATATCCCAAAACTCGGCAAGTACATAAATCGGTCTGCCACGATATTTTGGTCATGAAGGTCATAACGCAACAGAAAGAAAATGGACAAAATGAAATAAGCCGCGGCAAAAACAAGCAGGCGGTTATGACGAAACCGATATAAGAAATAAATTGTCCCGGCCAGAATGGCCAGGGCCAAAAGATACTGCGGATGAAACAGCCCGATCGGTACCGGAAGCTGATAAAGAGGAACAAGGGCCGCTGGGAAAAAAAACTGTTTGAGATAAAATGTCAATGACCACACCCATATCAACGCGGCGTCATGAAGATTGTCCCACGGGACACGGGTATGCAAAGAATACGTTTTCCAGGCAATCGGCACGATATAGACAAAGAATGGCAGTTTATCAAGCAGGCAATCAAAGTTCCATTTCCGTTTATGGAACCAATCCAACAGCAGAAGAATCAAGGGCAAACTCAGCGCCATCGGTTTTGCCAGGATGCTCAGCATTCCCAAAACCAGGCTCAAAATATAAAATTTTGTGACGCGACCATTCAAATACCTTCCATAAGACCATAACGCTGCTAAATAAAAAAACGCGTATAAGACATCTTTGCGTTCCGTGACCCAGACGACCGATTCAACGTGCATGGGATGCACACCAAAAAGCACAGCCCCGAACAAAGCCGCCCTTAATGAAAATCCGAAACCCAATCCCAAAAGCAAAACAAAAGCGCTGACCGCGATGTGCAGCAAAACATTATCGAAATGATAAATGAACGGATTAAAATCAAACCACTGGTGTTCGATGGCGTAGGACAGGATGGTCAGCGGGATATAGGTCTTTTGTACGGTCTGGACGAAAATCGCTTTGATATGAAACCATGACAGCGACCGGACCAAAGAATTATCTAAAAGATGGGTGGTATCATCAAGATTAGAAAATCCATGAAAAAGCGAAGGGGAAAAGGTCAAAAATACGATGACCGCAAGTCCCGAAAAGGCCAGTACCGCTTTGGTGTTCGTTTTCAAAGTTTCTGCGATTTGATTTTATTCAAATTCTTCCCACGGAACAGCGTGTTTGATCCTAAATTCTATTTCTTTACGCGCTTCTTTACTATTGTTATCAATGTAAACATCGACCAATTTTTGACGTATCTCACAATGCGTATTGTCGGTAAAGGCGCAACGATAATCTTGGTAATCTTTGCGATATTCAACAGAATCAACCTGCTTTTGCTCCTTCATCTCCTTAACAAAATCCTGAATCAAAGCTAAAACCTTCTCTGGTTGGTATTTCATCCACGCCTCCTTGTTGACAATTTTTCTTCACTTCAATAATAAAATAATCTTCGCCCATTTACAAACCGGATTTGATTTTATTTTTCAAACCTTCCAAGGCCTGAATCGCGTCCCGATTCTGCGGATTCATTTGCAGGGCCTTTTCCAATTCCAGTTGAGCGTTGGGAAAATCATTTTTCTCTATGCTAATCATTCCCAAATAAGCATAAAGCAGATCGGCATGCGGCTGATCAGCTGCCATCTGCAATGACATATTCAAATGGTATGCCGCCTGATCATAAACGCCCAGCATATACTGGCAGTACCCCATGGTCCGATAGATGGTCCAAAAAACAGCTTGGTCTTTTGGGAAACGTGTTTTGGTCAAAACAGCCAATTCATTCAAAATCTCAATCACCTGTTTGTATCGCCCCTGCGCCAATTCATTTTCAGCGACGGTCAAATAGGTCTCAAAATTATTATAAGAATAAACTTGTTTTAAAACGTCCGGCGGGAAAAAGCCGATCCAGTCGGTGTGGCTGGACGACAAAATGGATTCTAGTTCAATCAACTTCGGGTCCTGATTGAGATCGGCGTAAATCAGCGCCAATTGCGCGTGGGCTTGAGCGAAAAACGGCATAATCTCAACAGCCCGTTTAAAATTTATTATGGCCGAATCCAACAACTGCTGATATTGTCCCTTCGACAACTCCCCTTTACTCTGTTGGGTCCATTGCTGATAAGCCACAGCCATGTCGAAATAAATCACGGCATTGAAATAATACCTTTCATTTCGAAGAGCTACGATAAAATGCTCAACCGCATCCTGATATTGCTGCTTGGCGAAATAGACGCAGCCCAAATTGTGATTCAAAGCCACATCATCTTTATTTTTCGGATACAGGGACATATACTCGCTCAAGGCCTCATCCCAGCGTTCTTCATACAAGTATGCATTGCCTGACCTCATTTCTCGGGCAAAAAAATGGTCTTGGCTGAATTGATATTCTCGTCGAGGACCATTAGCGTCATCAGCCGTCGTTCCTTTTTTCGAATTTTCCAGCTCACTAAAAGCAGCGTCCGCTGAAACCCCTGTTGCCTTCTCATTTGAGTATTCATACCTCCGGTCAATCGTTTCCTTGGGTGGGGCATCCAAATAAATACCGATGCCATTCAAATCACCTTTCGTATACTTCTCCATGCCTTCGGGAACGACTTCTTTTACCGCATTCAGTTCAATTTCGCTCAGCCTTTCCATTTTGGGCAAGGGCAACTCCTGCGGCGATTTGCTTTCCTCTTCTTTCCATTCGATCTGCACAGCCGGTTGCACAGCGTTAGAGCCAACGACTTCAAGTTCACTCGCTTGATCAGCGAAAAGACAAAGAGGAAAAAGCAGCAGACCAACGGGGAGAAATACGATCAAACCTTTATGAATCTTCATAACCAGTTCCATTCCAAATCCGCAAAAACGTTATAAAAGCCACATTAAAGATAGCGCCAAGACAATCCGATAAATGCCAAAAAGGATAAAATTATTTTTTTGTATGAACATCAACAAAAATTTGATGGATAAGATGGCCACGATGAATGACACAACAAAACCAACGGCGAGAAACAAAAAATGATCAGCGGTAAAACTGCCAGCACTTTTTAACAAATCCAATGCGACCGCGGCACCCATCGTCGGGACAGCCAATAGGAATGAAAACTCCACGATGGTTTTTCTTTTAAGACCTAAAAGCATCCCGCCAATGATCGTTGCCGCGGCCCGAGAAACGCCGGGTACGACCGCTATCGATTGAAAAATTCCGATGAGAATAGCCTGGGAATAAGTAATCGAGCTGAGATTGTCCGTTGAACGATCACTCTCACGATGCAACAGCTCAAAAACAATTAAAACAATTCCTCCAAGCAACAAAGACCAAAGGATCACGGCGGTGTTATTGAAAAAGATATGTTTGATAATTTTATAAAGAAAAAAACCAACGACGGCGGTGGGCAGAAAAGCCGCCGCGACCCGCTTCAATATCTTAGAATCCACGAACAGCCGCTGGCCATACAAGACCACCACCGAAAGGATCGCGCCCAATTGGATGGCGATTTCAAAACTTTTTAAAAATTCCGTCTGCTGCAATTTCATCAAGTGCGACGCCAGGATCATGTGCCCCGTCGAAGAAATGGGCAGAAATTCCGAAATCCCTTCGATAACGCCAAGAATAACAACGGACAATAAATCCATATCCTCATCCCCTCCTATCAAACGAATTTATCTCGACAAAAAAATTATGGGTTGGCTCATCGCCTTAGGCGAACCCAAATTCATTAAACCCACAAAATCTAATGAACTACCCAATCCTCTTCCTTTAGTTATGACTATACTATTTAGCTAGCCATAAAAAGACTATTCTTCCATGTAAAACTTTACGCGCGTATACCATCCATTGGATGAACACATTTTATTATCAATCATCCATACTTCATACTGACTATTTTGTCCGGAATATGTTCCATACACCTTATTGCTATTAATATCTGTCAAAGTACGAGTTTCCGCTCTTGTTTTACGATCATCAAGGTAATCAGTAGTACTTATTAAAATAAAACATTTATTTAATCGCTTATTATGGTGACATTCATAGTTAACATACGATCCCTGTGCTGGGAGAAAACCTTGTTTATTAAAATATTCTTGCGCGTGCTTTGCGCATTTTTCCTGCATCGCAAAATCAAGTGTTTTTGGTAAAACAACACCGAAGTAGTAAGCAACGGCAAGACAAGCGATAATTATTGTAACAACGACTACATTTCTCATCAAACACCTCCTGACTGCCTGAAAAAGTTCGAATCCCCTTCCCATCTCGCCGCTTTGCGATAGGTGAGATCTCATCGGAAGGGTGGTTTACATAAAAAGCATCTCTTTCAGTCTTCGACGACCAGTTGTCGATTTATAAAATTTCTCTTTTTGCCGAGCCTCACTTAATGTCTCAAATGATTCTGTATAAATTACCTCATACGGACGATATGGACTCGAAGATTTAACCCTTCCCGCATTATGCTCGGCTAACCGCTCATTAATATCTTCGGAAACACCTGTATAAGTTCGATTCTTTGCTTCATTAAGCAGGATATAGATATAATACATATTTGTTTCTATAGGGGCGGATCCGCCATCGTTTAGATAGTGCGGAGAGTCCGCCTCGCCAAAATTGTATTACAATTTTGGCGGGCGAGACTTCTCCGTTTTTTGTCTGCGACAAAAAACGGAGAGACTGGGATTCGGCGCCCTTCGCTTCGCTACGGGTCGGCCACTCGCCCCGCAATCATGATGCTCCTTTTCGTCGCATCCTGCGGGGCTCACTTCGAATCCCATTTTCCATATTCTTAAATTTAATAGCCCACAGGGCTATTAAATTTAAACGGAGAGACTGGGATTCGAACCCAGGACCTCGCTTACGCGAAGCAACGCTTTTCGAGAGCGTCCCATTCAACCACTCTGGCATCTCTCCTACGAACAAAACGTTTAACCGTAACTAAATGTGCCACCAAACAAAAGCAATTCAGAATGTGCCAGCTTCCTCAACTTTATTTATTGTGGGGACAGTCCCTGAAGGGACAGCCCCCACGCCAACCACTCTGGCATCTCTCCTCGAACAAAAGGTCTAACTTTCACGCAAAGGTTTTCTCAAAACAAAAGCAGTCTAGAATGTGCCTTAAGAAAGGGCCCTAACAAAACAACCCTACCCCTCCCCTAACCCCTCCCACAAGTGGAGGGGAAAAACAAAATATTCCCAATCACCAATACTGCCGCATCTATCAGACTTCCCTCCCCCTTGCCCTGCCTATGGCGGGGCTGGCGGGGAGGGCTAGGGAGGGGGACATTCAAACTCTTTCTTGTCGCTATCCACCTAAGCCGATTCAAGGTGGATCTCCTGCGCTTGACGGTATTCCAAAAGATAATGCATGTAGTATACAATTTTTGCGATATCTGACAACCCTAAATATCGATACAGCCGTGAAATCGTAACACCCTTGTAAATGAGATTCCGGCCGAAAGTATTTCGAAAAATAGATTGCGGCATACCTTGTCTGCCCATTTCCTTCTTCAAGGCCACAGCTGCTTTCTTGATCCGTTCGATAGGCTTGCACTCCGCCAACAATTCTCGACTTATTGGAATTTCTCGATGG
>JAHFFT010000069.1 GCA_023247795.1 Candidatus Omnitrophota bacterium | reverse complement strand
AGGATCCTTTTCATGACCCCTTTTTTTCGCAAGATTTTTAGCATCGATTTCCCTTTTCATGGTTGGTTGTGCTTTATAAAGTGAGCCATTATAGCGTCTTGCCGTTTTTTTGACAAGGGAGGAAGTCGATTTATCAATTTTTCTTTACAATGAAAAATGCGAAGGTTATAATACAACTCGTTTTTAAACAGTACACTGATCGAAGGGCAAGGAATGAAAAAATTAAAGTTGGGATTGCCAAAGGGAAGTCTCCAAGACGCGACCATCAAAGTGTTTGAGCGCGCGGGTTTTCGGGTTTATGTTTCGGAACGGTCCTATTTTCCCTATATTGATGACGAAGAGATTGATCCGGTTTTGCTGAGGGCACAGGAGATGTCGCGCTATGTCGAAGACGGTGTTTTGGATTGCGGCATCACCGGTGCCGACTGGACGCTCGAAAATGATTCCAAGGTGGTGAGTCTGGCTGATCTTGTTTATGCGAAGCAGTCTTCGGTGAAGGTGCGTTGGGTTTTGGCGGTCCCGGAAGACTCGAACATCAAGTCGGTCAAGGATTTGGAAGGCAAGCGGATCGCCACGGAATTGGTCAATGTGACGAAGAAATATCTTAAAAAAAATAAAGTGAAAGTTGAAGTTGAGTTTAGCTGGGGCGCGACCGAGGCAAAGGTCGCCGCGGGTTTGGTCGATGCCGTCGTCGAGTTAACCGAGACCGGCAGCAGTTTGCGGGCGCATAAATTACGAATTGTCGCAACCATTTGTGAATCCACCACCCAGTTCATTGCCAATAAAACCGCTCTGCATGACGCTTGGAAAAAAAATAAAATGGAACAATTGGTGATGCTCTTGAAAGGGGCGATTGAAGCCAATGGCATGGTCGGATTGAAACTCAACGTGCAGGATAAAAATTTGGATCAAGTCTTGAAGCGGTTGTCTTCCCTGCAAAATCCGACGATCTCTCCTTTGAGTCAGTCAGGCTGGCACGCTGTTGAGACCGTGATCAGAGAAGAAAAGGTGCGGACGATCATCCCGCAATTGAAAAAAGCCGGCGCGCAAGGGATCATTGAGTATTCGTTGAATAAAATCATTTATTAATTTTTTGGTAAGATGAGAGAGGTCTCAAGATATGCCATGCGGTAAAAAACGAAAACGTCGTAAGATCACAACCCATAAAAGAAAAAAATTAAGAAAATCGCGTCGTCATCTTAAGAAGCGCGATTGGTCATAATTTTTTATGGGCGCACACCGAAAATCTTTTTTCCGCCATTCCAACCACAACGCGGCAGCGGAAGGGGTATTTTATCATTTCCGATTTTTTCCGTTTGCTTTTTTCCTGGGATGCGCCCTGTTGAGTTTGAGTCCTACCAAAGTTTTTGCCCACGAAGACAGCATCAATAAGAGCAAGAGTTTGGCTTCCTATACCATGGGTGTCGTCTATGACCTGCAAGGGTTAAGTACGAAGGCCGTCGAGGAATTCGAGAAATCCGCTGGGTATGAAGATAACTACGCGGTGCATCTGCGGCTGGGGGCCAATTACGCCCGTATGGGAAAGTTGGATGAGGCGATTGTTGAACTGAAAAAAGTCTTGAAGTTTGATGAGCATAACGTTCAGGCCCGTTATCTATTGGCGCTGGTCTATACGACAAAGAAGGATTTTGACAGTGCCGCTAAAGAATATGAATCCATCCTCACGTCTTTTTCCGCGGCGGAACCGCAGAACGTTGAGATCTATGGTTATTTGGGCCAGCTCTACTATTCGCAGAAAAAATACCAGGAAGCGATCAAGCAGTTTGAGATCCTTTTAAAATTTCAGCCAGAGAGTCCGGATGTCACATTTTTGGTGGGATCGCTTTATTTTGAAATTGGACAAAAGCAAAAGGCGGTTGAATATTTTTCCCGCACTCTGAGTCTGGACCCTGAAAACGACGGGGCGCTCAATTCGCTTGGCTATGCTTATGCTGAGGAAGGGGTCAAGCTGGACGAAGCCGCAACACTGGTGGCACACGCTTTGAAGATCGACCCTGAGAATGGCGCTTATTTAGACAGTATGGGATGGGTCTATTTCAAGCAAGGGAAAAATGATGAAGCCCTGAAATATTTTCAGCAGGCGGATCAGCAATTGAAAGATCCGGTGATTTATGAGCATATCGGTGATGTTTATTTCATTATGAATAAAAAGGAAGATGCTAAGAAGTATTGGATGCTTTCACTCCAACTGCAATCGAATCATGAAGTCGAGAAAAAGCTCGACTCGTTAAAATAATTCCTTCCTCATTTTTCCATGCGGCAATTAACCTTACTCTCCCCAGCCAAGCTCAATCTTTACCTCAAAGTCCTTGGCAAGCGCCCTGACGGATTTCATAACTTGAAAACCATTTTCGAGCGGATTGATTTGTGCGACGAGATTTTTTTTAGAAAAAATCGTTCCGGCAGGATCTCGATCCGTTGTGAAAATCCTCAGGTGCCGAAGGGAAGGAAAAATTTGGTTTTTAAGGCGGCCGAGCTCCTGCAAAAGGAATTCCAGGTTCCGTTTGGGGTTGATGTCACTATCAAAAAGCGGATTCCCGTGGCCGCAGGGCTGGCCGGAGGGTCTAGCAACGCGGCGACAACGCTTTTGGGTTTGAATCGATTATGGGATTTGGGGCTTTCGCAATCGATTTTGGTTGGATTTGCTAAAAAATTGGGCAGTGATGTGGCGTTTTTTATTTATGATACTCCTTGGGCGCTGGGTACAGAACGGGGAGACCGCATCCGCAAGCTGAAAATCTCGGTCCGGATTTGGCATATTTTGGTTGTTCCACGCACTAAAATGTATTCACGAGAAGTATTTACGCACTTTAAATTGAAGTTGACAAAGCAAAACGATAATGCTAACATTCTTATCCGTTATTTTAAAAATAATAATCTGTTAAAGGCCCGAGATTATCTCAAGAATGATCTCGAGACCAGTATTTTGAGCATTGCCCCGCACTTGAATCGGGTGATATCCCGTTTTTCCGATTTGGGTGTCGTAGGGCCAAGGTTTTCCGGGAGTGGTCCGGCGGTTTATGGAGTCGTTGAATCTCAAAGCCAAGCAGTAGTTTTACAGGCAGTTTTGGCACCACGTTATCGTCAGGTATTTGTCGTGAGAACATACTAACAGGAGAGGCTCATGGAGATAACGGAAGTCCGCGTATTTTTGAAAGAAGGCCAAGACAAGAAGTTAAAAGCCTACGCCACGGTTACTTTTGGCAATGCCTTTGTTGTAAGAAATATCAAAGTGATTCAAGGGTCAAGCGGCTATTTTATCGCCATGCCGTCGAGAAAGTTGAAGTTGTCCTGCCCCAAATGTCATTTTAAGAATGAAGTGGGCAGCAAGTTTTGTAATCAATGCGGTGGAGGCATCCAGCCTCAGGCGGTTGGAGATTTGGAAGATCGGGATGCCAAATCTGAGCATCGCGACATTGCTCATCCGATCACGCAGGATTTTCGTGAGTATCTGCAGAACAAGATTTTAGAAGCCTTTAATCAGGAAATGTCAAAAGGCCCTTCGGAATCCGCTTCATAAGGATTCATACCGATGTTTTACCCTTTGGCGTTTTGGAATCGGGCTTAAAGCTTTAAGGGGTTTATTGCCCGGTGGTGTAATTGGTAACACACGAGAATTTGGATCTCGTTTTCCAGGTTCGAGCCCTGGCTGGGCAGTATCATTGAAATAGCTCGAACCTCAAGGGGTGTGGGGAAAGAATTTCCCCACGCTTTTGGGGTAACAGCGACCCCGCTACGACGGGGGAGCGCCATAGGGGCGAAGCCCCTTTGGGGAGACCCGACCGAAAGGGTCGGGGCGACAGGTTCGAGCCCGGCTGGGCAGTTTTTGTGAAGAGCATTTGAGGAGCATATTTGAAAGATTTACGAGCGATCATTTTAGCGGCGGGTAAGGGAACGCGGATGAAATCCGACGTGCCGAAAGTGCTGCATCCAGTTTGCGGCAAACCTCTGATCGACTATGTTCTTGATTTATGCCGTGTGGTGGGTTCTTTGAAAATTTGTGTTGTCTTGGGGCATCAAAAGGAAAAGATCCGTTCTCATTTGGGCAGCGATTTTTCCATTGCTGTTCAAAAAGGATTGAATGGGACCGCGGATGCCATCAAATCGGCGGAAGGATATTTCCGCGGATACCATGGCCATGTTTTGGTCCTCTGCGGGGACACGCCGTTGCTGAAGAAAGAAACGATCAGAGATTTGCTCCGCAAACATAAAAAGTCGGATGCCGCCTGCACGTTTTTAACCGCGGTCGTCGATGATAGCCGCGGATATGGACGCATCATCCGCAGTTCGTTGGGCAAGGCGGCGGCCATTCGCGAAGAACGTGATGCCACTGAGTTTGAAAAAAATATCATGGAGATCAACGTTGGAGTCTATTGTTTCAAATCCAAGTTGCTTTTCCAATTTGTTAAAGAAGTCCAGCAGAACAAGAGTAAAAATGAATATTATTTGACGGACATTGTCGAGATCTTCGTCGATCGAGGGTTTAAAGTGGAAACTCTGGAGGCCGAAGACGGGAGAGAAGGCCTGGGTGTTAATTCCCGGGAGGACTTGGCACGGTGTGAAACAATTTTAAGAGAGCGGATTTTACAGAATTTGATGCGGCAAGGTGTCACCATTGTTGATCCAAAAACAACGTATATCGACGCGGATGTCAAAATCGGTCATGATACGGTGATTCGGCCTTTTACGGTGATCGAGAATAACGTCAGGCTCGGCAAGCGCTGTGTCATCGGTCCGTTCACGCACTTGCGACCGGGAACGAGGATCGGTGATCAGGTGGAGATTGGGAACTTCGCGGAGGTGTCACGCACACAGATCGGAAGACAATCGATCATGAAGCATTTTAGTTTTTTGGGCGATGCGATCGTCGGCTCGAGGGTGAATATCGGTGCCGGTGTCGTGACCGCGAATTACGATGGTCGTGAAAAAAATCGCACATTCATTGCGGATCAGGCGTTCATCGGATCTGATTCGATTTTGGTAGCACCCGTGAAAATTGGGAAAAGGGCTTTAACCGCGGCCGGATGTGTCGTCACCAAGGGAACAAAAGTGCCGGAGGGATCGTCGATCCGAGGGGTTCCGGGTAAAGTCTATTCTAAAAATTCTTTGAGCAACGATTAAGGGAGATAACGCCTATGAATGGTATGGCCATTTTTACCGGGAACGCTAATCCCGCGTTAGCAAAAAATATTTGTGAGTGTTTGAAGAAGCCATTAACCAAAGTGATTGTGGGGCGCTTCAGTGAAGGTGAGGTTCGGGTTCAAATTCAGGAAAATATTCGCGGTAAAGACGTGTTCATCGTCCAGCCGACCTGTCCACCGAGCAATGACAATCTCATGGAACTTTTGATTTTGATGGACGCGGCTCGTCGGGCGTCGGCGAACCGGATTACGGCTGTCCTGCCCTATTATGGTTATGCCCGGCAGGACCGCAAAGATCAGCCGCGGGTTCCGATCACGGCGAAATTGATTGCCAACATGATTTGGGTGGCCGGGGCGAATCGGGTCTTGGCCATGGATTTGCATGCCAGCCAGATCCAGGGTTTCTTTGATATTCCCGTTGACCATTTGTACGCCATCAACACCTTGTGCGATTACATCGACCGGAAAAAGATGGATTCCGCGAAAATGGTCGTGGTTTCGCCGGATGTCGGTGGTGTGAAAATGGCGCGCGCTTACGCCAAGCGTCTGCGGGCCGGGTTAGCCATTGTTGACAAACGGCGGATGAGCCCGGAAAAAATCGAGGTCATGCATATTTTGGGGGATGTGAAGGGGAAGGTCGCCGTCATTGTCGACGACATTGTGGCCACCGCGGGTTCTATGATCGAGGCGTCGGAAAGTTTGCAGAAAAAAGGGGTCACCAGTGTTATCGCGTTGATTAGCCATGGGATTCTATCGGGAAACGCCTTGGAGCGCATCAAGAATTGTTCGATCATCAAAGAGGTGATCATTTCAGATTCCATTCCGTTTGAAAAGGCGAAGGGGAATCCCAAAATTAAGGTGGTTTCCATCGCACCTTTATTGGCAGAAGCCATCCAGCGGATTCATAATGAAGAATCGGTAAGTTCATTATTCGAATACCCGAAAGTTTAATCATAACATTCATAAGAACAGGATGAGGAAAAATGGAACAGATCAAATTAGATGTGCAGCTTCGTAAACAAGCAGGGACGCGCAATCTCCGTTCCCTGAGACGGGAAGGTTTTGTTCCTGCTATCGTGTACGGCGAAGAACGCCAACCCACGGCGATCAAAGTGACTCAGCGCGATTTTGAGCGCATCCGTCGTCTGCATCATGGCGAGATCATTTTTAATCTCAACGTGAAAGAAGGCGAAAAAAAATTGCGGGATTATTCTGCGATCGTGCGGGAAGAACAACATGATCCGGTCTCTGATCGGATTTTGCATATCGATTTCAAACGGATCAATTTGGAAAAGGAACTGGAAGTCAAGGTCGCGGTGATCGCCAAAGGAGACCCGATCGGTGTTAAGCAGGACGGCGGGTCTTTGGAGCACGTGATCTGGGAACTCCCGGTGATCTGTTTGCCGACGCTGATTCCGGGAAAGTTTGAGGTCGAGGTCAGTCATTTGAAAATTGGCGACAGCATTCACGTCCGCGACATCGTGTTGCCCAACGGTGTGCGCACCGAACAGGATCCGGAGTCCGTGGTCTTGACGGTGTCGGCCCCTCATCGAGTGGAAGAGGTGCCGGTGGAAGGCCAGGCCCCGGCTGAGTTGGAGGTCATCAAGGAAAAGAAGGATAAGATCGAGAAGG
>JAHFFT010000085.1 GCA_023247795.1 Candidatus Omnitrophota bacterium | reverse complement strand
AGGTAGCCAATTTTGTCAAAGCGATTGTACTGCGGGGGTGCATCCCACTTTAGGCAGTTAATTTTTCATAGTATCCAGAGACCGATCCCACTGGTTATTCAGATAAGCGAGGCGCAGACGCAGTAAGTCCCGACTTTGACACTTAAATGGCAATTTGCCGCTTGGAACACCTTATTTTTTCCTTAAAAATTTAAAATGTGGGTACACAGAATTTAGCAAATATTTTGCATTTACACGTATTGATCTCTTGAAATTCATATCGTTTATGGGTACACTAACGTCATGTATATCCGCACCGTCAAAAATAATTCAGGCCAAGCCTACTATCAGTTGGTGGAATCCTTCCGTCACAATGGCCAAGTCAGGAAGCGCGTGCTGCTCACCTTAGGGAAAATCGAGGATCATAAAATTGGAGACTTGGCGAAAGCGATCAGCCGCCATCAAAAAGAGCTCGCCGCTTGTGATTTAGCCAAGCAGGTCACGGTGGATGAGACTTTTATCCTGGGGCCCTTGTTGGTGTTGGAGCATTTATTTGAGAAGCTGGGCATCAACCAAGTCATGAAACACATTCAGGATCAACATCCGAGATTAGGGTTCAACTTAACCATGCAATTATTCACGCTGGTGGTCTCGCGCTTCGTCCGGCCAAGCTCAAAATTAAAGGTGTATGACCATTGGGTTGAGCAATTGTATCCCGAGATGGTGAAGGATAAAATCAAAATCCATACGCTCTATCGAACGATAGATGTATTGGCCCGCCATAAAGAGGAGCTCGAGCGCAAGTTGTACCAGCACGGGCGGGATCTTTTAAACATCAAGGTGGATGTGGTGCTGTATGATTTGACCACCTTGAGGTTTGAAAGTACGCGCACAGATTTGGGAGCCTTGAGGCAGTTTGGATACTCCAAAGAGATGCGTCCCGATTGCACCCAGGTGGTGTTTGGCTTATTGGCGGGCACGGATGGAGTCCCTTTGGGATTTGAAGTCTATCCTGGGAACACCTTTGAGGGAGAGACGCTGGGAGACATCGTCGAGAAGATGCGAGCTAAATTTCAAGTGCGCCGATTTATTTTTGTGGGGGACCGTGGGATATTTTCCAAAAAGAACCTGGAATTATTGAGCCGGGACGGAACGGAATTTATTATCGGGATGAAACTGGGTGTGGTTCGAAACCGGCATGAAGAATTTTATGATCTCAGCCGATTCCGTCCGATTAACGAATCGCTTTATGTGTATGAGACTCAATACGAAGGAGACCGCTTAATCGTGACGTGGTCTCGAGTGAGGTACGAGCGTGATCAGAAAGCGCGCGGAGATATACTGGAAAAGATCTTGAAGAAACTGGGCTCTAAAAGAGTGAAGGCGGAAACGTTTATTTCCAACCGGAGTTACCGGCGATTTGTGCGTTTGGATGGAAAGACGAAACCCATGTTAAATGAAAAAGCCATTGAGGAAGATGCGAAGAAGGATGGATTCTTTGGCGTGGTCACCAGCGTTAAGGATTTGAGGGCTGAAGAGATTGTGATGCATTATAAGGATTTGTGGAAGATTGAAGATGCTTTTGGAGAGATGAAAGGCAGCGGCCTAAAAGCGAGACCCGTGTTTCATTGGAAGGATCAACGGATTGTCGGACATTTGACCTTATGTTTTCTAGCGTATCTTTGCGAAGCGTACATGACAAAAGTACTGCGCCATAAGACCAAGCAATTGACTTCCAAATCGATCCAAGACGGAATCATTAAAGAGCGGCCTTTAACGGTGGCTGAAGTAATGAGGGAATTATGTGAAGTCAGGGTTGTTCCGATTCGATTTGGAGAGGAAAAGACGCTTTGGGTGAGAACGGATATTAATGGAAATGCCGCTCAGCTATTTACGGCCATTGGAATGCGGCTGCCGCCCAAACTGCTGAAAGAAACCTAAAAGTGTGGAGCCACAAACTCTTCTTTTCCTTAATTATAAGGTGAAAATGCTCAATCGAGTGTCAAAGTCGGGACTTACCTTGATTCATGACTTCTTTGAGCTCTTGATTGATCCGTTCTTCACCTTGCATGGCTTCAAAAAGCTTCTTCACATTCTTCTTCTTTTCCGCTATTCTTTCCATCGGACAGCTCC
>JAHFFT010000040.1 GCA_023247795.1 Candidatus Omnitrophota bacterium | reverse complement strand
CTTTTGTGGGCAATCCCCCACCCTTCGAATGAAAGGATGGATCAATGGGAGGATGACTATTGTCCTTAGATTTTTCAATCTTTTCTTTGAGCTTTAAAATTCCGTGCAACAGACCTTCCGGCCGTGGCGGGCAACCCACCACGTGAACATCGACGGGGATCCCCAATCGCTCCGTGCCCTGAACAACCGAATAGGTATCATGATAAAAAATCCCGCCGCCGATCGCGCAATTGCCCATGGCAATGACGTATTTGGGTTCCGGCATCTGGGCGTAGAGTTTTTTCATGCATTCCCCCATCTTGACACAAATGGTGCCGGCCACAATCATCACATCGCATTGACGTGGACTGGCGCGAAATACCCCGGACCCCAGACGATCAATATCAAACTTCGAGGCCCCGGTGGCCATCATCTCAATAGCGCAGCAGGACAGGCCAAACGTCATCGGCCACAACGACGAACCTTGCGCCCAGCGCAAAAGATCTTCCGTCTTGGTGACGATGATCTCACCGCCAGCAAATTTTTGCATGAACTTTTCACCAGAAGACATATTTTCTTTTTCAATCATTGCCATTCCAACGCTCCTTTTTTCCAGGCGTAAATGAGCCCCCATCCCAGAATAACAATAAACGCGACCATTTCGAAGTACGCGACCATGCCCATCTGCCGGAAAACCACTGCCCACGGGACAACAAACAAAACTTCGACGTCAAAAATGACAAAAATGAGGGCGAACAAATAATAGCGGACATTGAACTGCACCCGCGAGTTGCCCTGAACAGTTTCACCGCACTCATAAGGCGCGTTCTTGACGACATCCGTCGGGACTTTTGGGCGTATCAACCAAGATACGGCAAAGGCTGATCCCACAAAACCAATGCCCAACCCTAAAAATAGAAAAATGTATAAATAATTTGGCAACATAGGTTTATACCTTAACCAAATTTTTTTCGTCGGCGGTCTTCAGCCCAAAGGTAAATCCCGCTTTGACTTTTTCAATAAGAATTGGCAGGACCTCCATGTAATCCGCTATTATACCATAATCCGTGCAATTGAAAATGGCCGCCTTAGGATCAGAATTGATGGCAATGATTTTTCCCGATTCCTTAATGCCGCACACATGCTGAATAGCACCGGAGATGGCAACTGCTAAATAAACCTTTGGCCGCACGGTCTTTCCTGATTGACCAATCTGGCGGACATAAGGAACATATCCATGATCAACGGCTTGACGGCTGGCACCCCAATCGGCTTTGATGCCTTTGGCCTGCAAGGCCTGCACCAGTTCTTTGATCAATTTGAAGTCGTCGATCGCTCCGCAGGGCCGGCCTCCAGCGACAATGAACTCAGCCGAAAGCAGCCCCTGACCTCCGCTCTCTTTTCTCTGCGTATCCAAAATCTCGACTAGAAAATCAGGTTCACTCAACTCTGGTTTGAATTCCGAAACCTTTCCTTGGCGATTGTAGTCCGGTGTCAGGGCTTTGAATGTTCCTGGTCTGGCGGTCGCCATTTGCGGGCACCAAAAGCCGATGATCGTTGCGAGTTTGCTCTCGCCATAGGTCGGCCGGATCGCTTCCAAACACGGATAAAAAGTTGATTTCAATCGTTTATTGACGAATTCACCAATTTTTAGAATGGTGCAGTCCGCGGTGACTCCGGCCCGCAGCCGACTAGCCAAACGCGGTGCCAGTTCCCGGCCCGACGTGGTTGCCGCGAATAAAGCAATCTCCGGACGGCGCTCCTTAACAACTTGGGCAATGACCGAGGCAAAAGGTAAAATCGAATATTCTTTGAGCCGTGGGGAATTGACAACAACCACTTCATCCGCGCCATGAGCAATGACAAGCTTGGCCAAATGGTCAACATTGTCGCCGATCACAACCGAGGTCACCGTTGTCCCCAATTCTTTGGCCAATTTTCTGGCCGGATTTAAAATTTCCAACGACGAGCTGGCAGCAACATTCCCATAAACTTCAATCCAGGTCAAAATGCCACTCGACCCGTTACGAAAATCCACCCGCGGATACTTGTCCTGTTTGACCGCCTGATCAGCTTCTGCCGCGGCCGGTTTTCCCGCCGCAGGCTCATCGTTCTTTGCTTGGACCTGCTGCTTTGAAGAATTTTCTAATAAATTTATGAGTTGGGAGGCTGTCTCTTCCATTTTGCTGCCATTGAGCATCGTGACTGGCGGTCGGCTTCGTTCAATCGTAACGGCCTTGGCAACAATCGTCGGTGAACCAGCCAATCCGACCTGTTCCGCGGTCACACCAATCTGATCTAAAGTGAACGTTTCAATCTGGATCTGTCGGGATCGGATGGCATCAACCAGCGACGGCCGACGAGCAGGAATAGAACTTGGGGCCACTGAAATGATGCAGGGAATCGGGACCTTCAAGGTTTGTTGTCCCCCTTCGATCACTCGTCTGACCTTCAAATAAGTCCCGTGATATTCGACAGCCTCAACAAAAGTGGCTTGCGGGACACCTAAATTCTCAGCAACCTGGGACGGAACGTGCGCGGTATCTCCGTCGGTGGTCTGCCGTCCGGCAAAAATGATGTAAGGTCCCCCATCTTTTGGTAAGATCACATTTTTCAAAAGGCTCGCGAGCGCCAATCCCGTGGCAAAGGTGTCAGAACCGCCCAGCCGCCGGTCGGAAAGAAGCACCGCCCGGTCATAACCCATCGAGATGGTCTTTCGCAGCGACTGATCAAAACTCGGCGGGCCCATCGAGACCACAATCAATTCAGCGTCGGGAACATGGCGTTTGATCTGCAAACCTTGTTCCAGGCCAAAAGAACAATCCACGTTGATGATCGATTTCGCCTTGGTGCGATCCATCAATCCATCAGCGCCCATGCGCATTTCCGTCGCTACCGGCACTTGTTTCATCAAACTGATAATTTTCAATCCCATATTTCCAATCCCTTACATATTTTCATATTCCGGGCCATCACCGCCATAAGGGGTCAGCCAGGTCACGTTTTCAAAAGGATCTTTGATATCACAGGTCTTGCAATGGACACAATTTGACGGGTGAAGCGTGAGCCCTCGCTTGCCGGTTTTCGCGTCAGCAGCGATTTCAAAAACCTGCGCCGGACAAAACCTTTGGCAAGGTGCGTCATACTTTTCGATACAGACGTGGCAGAGATCAAGACTAGGCACCACGATGTGCGACGGCTGCTCTTCATCATGCTGGGTCCCCGAATAAAAAATGTCGGTTTCTTTATCGAATGTCAGGGCTTTATCGAAAACCAATTCTTTTTTGTATTCCTCCAAAAATGTTTTTCCATTCCGTTTTGCAATGGGATCGTAATGTTTGCCGTCTTCTTCCATGGTCAGCTTTCCGCTGAGCGTCAGGCCGCGACCACCGGTCACTAACTGTGTCGCGTAATGCAGCATACCAATAAAAAAATTCTTCTTAAAACCCTGCCGAAAATTTCGGACACCGTAAAGTTCCTTATACGCGGCGCTCTTAACGAAAAGTTTTTGATAAAGGGCGAGTTGATTGTACGAGGTGTCATTTTTTTTGATCGCTGTGAACGCGGCCTTTGCCGCAAGCATCCCGGATTGAACAGCCAAATGAACGCCTTTCAAACTGGGCATGGACAGCAAACTGGCAGAATCTCCGACGATCATCACATTTTCATGGTAAAGCTGCGGCACTGAAAAGAGACCCCCCTCAGGAAGGGTCTTGGCCCCATAACGCAAAATCTTACCGTTCTTGAGGATGTTCGCAACAAAGGGATGCTTTTTAAAAATTTGAAACGCGTGATGAACATCAAAGGTCGGGTCTTTATAATCCAGCCCAACGACGAGACCGATGGAAACTAAATTTTTGCTCAGGCCATAAATGAAACTGCCGCCGAATTGATCAAATTTCAAGGGAAAACCAAGCGTATGGACAACGCGGCCGACTTCAAAAGCACCTTCTGGGACTTCCCAAACCTCTTTAACACCCAAAGAATAAACTTGCGGATTCCGATCCTGAGCCAAATCCAATTTGCTAATCAAAGTTTTGGTGAGATGCCCTCGGGTCCCTTCCGCGAGAATGGTGATCCTGGCGCGGACTTCGGTGGGCGGCTGATAATTCGCCATGGGTTTCCCATGTTTATCGACCCCTGAAACGCCGGTGCGCACGCCAACCACCTGGCCCTTTTCAAAAAGCAATTCATGGGCGCTAAATCCGGTGAAAATCTGCACACCCTTTTTCGTGGCGATCTCCGCTAACCAGCGAACAACTTTAGCGAGGATCGCAATGTAATTTCCCTTATTGCACATCTGCGGAGGATGAAATGGCAGGGCAAAAGCTTTGTTCTTGGTAAAAAAATTGATATCGTTTTTAAGAACCGGGGTCTCAAAAGGAAAATCCTTTTCCAGGATGTCTGGTAACAATTCTCGCAGCGAACTCGGATTGACAACCGCGCCAGAAAGGATGTGGTTCCCGATGGCATTGCCCTTTTCAAGAAGAACGATCTTCGCGGGAAGCTTGGCACCACTCTCGGTCCCGGCCTCAACAGCCTGATTATGCTGTTTGATCAGATCGGCAAAATGGATCGCGACGGCTAAGCCCGCGGGCCCGCCGCCGATGATAAGGATGTCAGTTTCAACGACGCGATTATTCATAACCTACCAAACAGGATCAATCTTACAAATTGTGAAACGGAAACAACAATAAACTGGACTCTAGGCTTCTCTTAAGATAATTATTTTTTATGGTGGGAGTTAAATCCCTTAGGAGACTCTAGATAGCTAAAGTCATTTTAGCTTTTAATTTATCATGTGCAACAGAAAACTATACAAGTTTTAATTCCGGATCTTGATTTTAAGGAGCACCTCGCAGGTGCACCTGCGAGGTCAGAATCAGAAATTTATAACGGCAAAACAATGGTGATCATGGAACCACCACCTGGGCGGTTCTCGGCCCATATCCTTCCTTTATGCGCCTCGACAATGCGCTTGCAGATGGAAAGACCAAGTCCGGTCCCTTCAAAATTCTGCGGCCGCTTGACCCGATAAAATTTATCAAAAATCTGTTCCAAATCTTCCGTCGGGATACCAAGCCCGCGATCAGCCACCCTGATTTCCAAATGGTCTTTGCTAGTCTCGGCTTCAATATCGATCGGTAAATTGATGAATGGCGAATATTTGATGGCATTATCGATGACATTGCTCAATACCTTGACCATGAGGGTAAAATCCATCTGGATCAACGGCAGGTCATTGGAAATTTTAATCGTGACTTTGCGGTTCTGCAAGGCCTCTTCAAATTCTTTCATCGCCGTGCCAATCAAATCCCTGACCGCGCAAGATTTAAGGGAGAGTTTATACGCGCCAGCTTCGAGCCGAGCCATGTCTAACAAGTTATTGATCAGTTGATTCATGCGCACGGTTTCTTCGTAGGCTGTTTCTACGGAATCCTGCTTGGCCTTTTCATCCAAATTCTTATTTTCCAGCATAGCGCTTAACGATTCTCTAATGGAAACCAGCGGCGCTTTTAAGTCGTGGGAAATGGAATCAAAAAGTGCTGACTGCATGATTTCCTTCTCGCGCATCAATTGGATTTGCCGCGCCTCTTCCACCAAAAAAACCCGCTCAACCGCGAGCGCGGTCTGGGTCATAAACGATTCCAACAAATGCCGATCGTCGATATTCATTTTTTCTTTTCGGTCTTTGAAATGGATCCCCAAGACCCCGAGGACCCCTTGATTGGTCTTGAGTGGAAAATAAATCGCGGCCGCGGCCGGCAACGTATCGGTGCTGTAGCCCGCCGCCTGCCCGTTTTGAAATGTCCAGGAAGCCACCGCTTTCTCTCGTTCATCGAGTGGAAAGCCCGCTTCAACAATTTTTTCCGCTATCGCGTCCCGCTCTCTCAAAAAGATGGCGGTGCGGCAGTCAAAAGTTTGATTGAGATGCTTGATAACAGCTTTTAAAATCTCCTCTGTATCAACGGCCCTGGCTAACTCACGACTTAAGCCATAAAGAGCCGATGTCCGACGTTCCCTTTGACGGACAGCTTCCGTTTGCCGGTGTTTTTGCTGAGTCAACGAACTGATGATGAACCCGATGATCATCACAACCGCGAACGTCAAAAGATACTGCGTATCCGTCGAGTCCAACGTATAATACTGCGGCACAAAAAGAAAATCAAAAGCAGTAAATCCCAGAACCGCCGCCAGCAGTGAGGGCCCGCGCCCCCACCATACCGCCGACACCACCACCGCCAAAAAATAAATCATGACGAGATTGATCGTCGCGACCGAGTCCCTTAACATTTCGCCAACCCACGAGGCAGCGGCCACCAAGGTCAAACTGTTGAGGTAATAGTACCAGGGACTTTTATACCGAATGAAGGAAACCACCGATTTATCTTGCTTATCGAGGGTACGGTTGATGACATGGACGTCGATATCCCCACTGTGACGGATGATTTGATCAACGAGATTCATTTTAAACCACTGCTGCTTGAGCGGTTTGCCGATCATGATTTTGGTGATGTTGTGGCGCATCGCGTAACTGATCACTTCCGCAGCAATGTTTTCCCCGGTTAAGCTGACGGTCTGCGCGCCCAAATCTTCGGCCAATTCCAGAGTTTTTGCGATTTGCACCAGGTCGGCATCGGAAAGGCGGCTTTGCAAAGAGGGTTCGACATAAACAACCGACCATTGAGCATCCAAGCCCGTTGCCAATAAACTTCCGGCACGCACCAACTCAACGCTGGAGGGATACGGACTGACGCAAACCAAAAGATGCTCTTGGGAAGGCCACGGACCAACAATCGCTCGTCGCTGAATATACCCTTGCATTTGCGCGTCGATGCGTTTGGCAGCACGGCGTAATGTCAATTCGCGAAGTGCAGTAAGGTTCCCTTCGTTGAAAAAATTCTGCGCGGCGCGCAGCGCTTGTTCATGCAAATAAACTTTCCCTTCTTTGAGCCTTTGTAAAAGTTCCCCAATAGGGATGTCCACGACTTCAATTTCATCGGCCTCTTGCAACACGCGGTCGGGAATGGTTTCCCTCATCTTAACACCGGAAATTTTTGCAACCACGTCGTTGAGACTTTCCAGATGTTGGATGTTGAACGTCGTATAGACGTCGATGCCTGCCGCTAAGATCTCTTCAATATCTTGATAGCGCTTGAGATGCCGTGAATCCGGACTATTGGTGTGCGCGAGTTCATCGACGGCAGCGAGCCGCGGGTGACGTTTTAAAACAGCGTCCAAATCCATTTCTTCAATGGCGGTACCCTTGTAGGAAATCGCTTTTCTCGGAATGATCTCCATTCCTTGAATGAGGGCCTCAGTTTCTTTGCGCTTATGGGTTTCAACGTAGCCAATCACGGCATCGATGCCGTTTTGTTTGCAGTGTTGGATGGCCTCCAGCATGGCGTAGGTCTTACCAACCCCCGCCGAGTAACCGAGAAATATCTTCAGCTTGCCTTTGAGCTGCTGATCTTCTGCCTTGGCCGCGGCTAAAAAGGCCTCTGGTTCAGGCCGATTGAAATCGTATTTGCTGTTTGATTTTTTGGGCATTGATTTAAATGTTGTCAGGTTTTTTCTATGATACCACGCGGACAGCCAAGGCAAATAAACTTCAATACATTTTTTTATTCACCTCTTGCCATATTGAGGATAGAATAGCGGACCATGTCAAAAGAGACCACCCGGAAAACAGATGTCCTGATTGTCGGCGCAGGGGCAGCCGGTCTTCTGTGCGCCATCGAGGCTGGCAAACGCGGACGCTCCGTCGTTATTTTAGAACACAATGCCGGCATCGGAAAAAAAATCCGCATTTCTGGCGGTGGACGCTGCAACTTCACCAATATCCATACGACACCATCCCATTTCCTCTCGCAAAACGCGCATTTCGCGAAATCCGCGTTGGCACGCTATACACCACAGGACTTTTGCGACCTGGTCAAAAAATACAAAATCCCTTTTCATGAAAAAAAATTAGGGCAGCTCTTTTGTGACAAGAGCGCCCAAGACATCATCGACTTACTGAAAAAAGAATGCGACCAATGCAACGTCGCGATCCTACTTGAGACTTCGGCAACAAACATTATCAAAAATGAATCCTTTCATCTTTCAACCACCCAAGGACCATTCCAGTCGCAAAGTTTGGTTATCGCAACCGGTGGGCTTTCCATTCCCACACTGGGGGCAACGGACTTCGGCTATAAGCTAGCACGGCAATTCAACATCAAAGTCAACCTTTGCCGACCGGGTCTGGTGCCTTTGACTTTTCACGACAAAGACCTGCGCTTCTTCAAAGACCTCGCCGGTGTTTCCCTGGACACGATCGTGTCTTTCGAAGGCACGGCCTTCCGCGAAAATATTTTATTCACCCACAAAGGATTGAGCGGGCCGGCGATCTTGCAGATTTCCTCCTATCGACAGCCAGGCAAACCCATTTGCATTAACCTTCTTCCTGACAACAACGCCGCTATCCTGCTTGAAGCCAATCACTCCCAAAAAACGACTTTACAAAATTTTCTTAAGAACCATCTTCCGGCACGCCTGGTTGAGATCATCTGTAGACGTTTTTTTAAAAACAGACCGCTCAATCAATATTCACTGCAACAATTGCAAGAAGTCGCTCAATTTCTGCATCATTGGGAAATCATCCCGCGCGGGACCGAAGGCTATGCCAAGGCTGAAGTCACCATCGGTGGGGTTGACACCGAAGAACTCTCGTCAAAGACCATGGAAGCGAAAAAAATCCCTGGACTCTATTTCATCGGTGAGGTGGTCGATACGACAGGACATTTGGGTGGATTCAACTTCCAGTGGGCGTGGGCTTCTGGCCATGCGGCGGGTCAATACGCGTAATCAACGACTTGTCGGAAATAATCCGGCACCTGCGCGACAATTGTTAACCGCTCGTGGCTAAAGGGATGATCAAAAGCCAATGATGCGGCGTGCAGCAGCAGATAAGGGTTCTTGCCTTTTCCGTATTTGGCGTCGCCGACGATCGGGGTCCCTTGTTCCGCCATATGGACACGGATTTGATTTTTTCTTCCCGTCAAAAGATTGATCTTCAACAAACTGAACTTTCCTGCTTCTTTGATGACCTCATACTCGGTATGGGACAATTTCCCTTTAACAGAATCTTGGGATGAATGGATGACATAGTCCTCATCTTCGGTAAGATAACTTGAGATCGTCGCTGATTTCTTTTGCAAGCGTCCCTGAACGATCGTGTAATAGGTTTTGACCGTCCTTTTCCAATTGTCTTTCAAGGCCATTTGCATGGGTTCGGTCTTGGCGAAAATCAACACACCCGACGTGCCCTGATCCAGCCGATGCACAACATAAACGCATTTGCTCGATCTGGAATTGCCCTTACGCACATAGAGATTGAGCGCCTGATGGATGGTCTTCTCCCGCTCCCACTTAGCACTCACTGTTAAAAAGCCAGCGGCCTTATTCCCGACGATGATATCACGGTCCTCGTGGAGGATCTCAAAACCCTTGGGATGATGTCGCTTTGGTATTTTTTTTACAGCCGGCATTCGATCTCCCTTGTTTTAAAAATGTAAACGCTCATCGATTGGATTCCGGAACAATGTCCAACACGACCCTTTCAAAATCACGGATCACGGTCAACATGAAACGCCGCCCGACGGCCTGATTGGTCAATAATCGGTGCAGGTCATCAATATTGGTCACCAGTTGATCGTCCATGGCAACAATGACATCACCGACGTGCAAACCAGCGCGATCAGCAGGACTATTTTGTTCAAAACCAGAAACGCTGACCCCTGATTCAACCTCGGCCTTGCCGATATGGATCATGCCCTTAGGAAGCAGCACGTTTTGTCCCATGACCCCGATGAATCCGCGGGTTATTCGGCCATGACGCAGAAGTTCAGCAACGATAAACTGTGCGGTGTTGGAAGGAATCGCAAAACAAATCCCCTGGGCAGGCAAAATGACCGCGGTGTTGATACCAACCACCTCACCTTGGCTGTTGAACAGCGGACCGCCGGAATTGCCAGGATTGAGTGCGGCATCAGTCTGGATGATTTGCTCAATCAATCGGCCTGACTGCGAACGCATGGAACGACCCAAAGCGCTGATCACCCCGGCCGTTAATGTGCATTGGAAGCCGTAAGGATTGCCAATGGCAATGGCAATCTGCCCAACACGGATACGGCTGGAATTTCCCAGCTGAACATAATTCAAATTCGGTGCTATAACGCGGATGACCGCCAAATCGGTATGGGGATCATCACCCACCAAATGCGCCTGCGCCCTTCGCCCGTCGACAAAAGTGACATCAATCCGTTTCGCCCCATGCACGACATGGCTGTTCGTCAAAAGGAATCCATCAGGTGTGAAGGCAAACCCAGAACCACTGCCCTGCCCCGCATGTTTGACATCGATATTAACAACTGCCGCGGATGTCTTTTGAAAAACATCACTGACTGTTTGCGAATAGCTATCTAATAATTTTTCATCAGAATCACGAGTGATCATCTCATTCTCCTTTCCAGTTGACGCAAGAAAATTCATTTCCTTTTGATATCAGCAATCACCTCAGCCAAACTGATCTTCGCTAAATCCTTTTCCAATGTTTTCTCAATCTTGTCTAAAATTTTTCCCAGCGACGATTTGATGCTACAACTCACCGGACAAGTCTTTTGCACCGGATAAGCATGGATCGAAAATATCTGCGAAGCCCCCACCGCCTTGTAAATTTCTAATAAGGAAATATCGTTGGCACGTCTTCCCAATGAACAAGCGCCAGCTTTGCCTGGTGTGGCTCGGACCAACCCGGCCTTTGATAATTTTGAAAGAACCCGTCTTACAAAACTCGGACTGGTATTGATACTCGCGGCCAACTCACCTGAGGTGATCTCTTGGCCGGCCAAATACCCAAGCCCGGCCAGCAAATGAACCGCGATGGAAAATTGGGTGTTCCCGGCCGGCATATTGTTACTTTAACAGTAACATTATAAAAACGCAAACAATTTTTAAAAATAGCGGGTGCGCTTTCTCGATTGGCCCCCTACACAAACAAAAACCCCTGCAAATGTTGACTTGCAGGGGTTTGAAAATGATTGGGGAGAGTGGCTAGATGACGTTCAAGCTTGTTGAATAAAACATGATACTATTAAAAATGATAAAATTTTTATACTGTTTCAACCTCAGCGTGGCACTTTTAGTAACGCCTCCTCCTTACATGTAGCAATTTATTTACACATCTTATTGATGGTGCTATATTATAGTCATTCAAAAAATATCCAATGGCGAGAAACATTCAGATTGTAGTCACTTACGACAATTCGGAAGAGTTGTCTTTTCTTGATTATCCTTTGTTGAAATCAAAAAATATATGGAGGGGAAGATGAAAAAATATTTTCTACTGCTGTGTTTTGGATTATTGGGTTGTGCAAGTTTCAGCGTTTCGAAGTATAGCAATGATAATTATGCTCCCACCAATCCAATAAATATTAAAATATTTCAAAATATGCCGCCCAACAAAGATGACTATCTTGTAATAGGAGAAGTCAATAGCAGTGGTGCTCCTTTGTCCAACAGATCAAGCATGATAGAAAGAATCAAAGAAAAAGCAGCAGAAATTGGCGGTGATGTTATCGTTCTCAATCATCAAGAAGTATTTTCTGGCATGAGCGGTGGGGGGAATTCTTATAATTATGGATATGGATATACAAATTATAATATGAATACTACTGCTCAATATGCCCCCCAAATGAATGGGATTATTTTAAGATATAAAAATAGAGCAACAGAAATAATAGAGTCAGGCAAAGTGTCTTTTCTCATTAATCGTGGGAATCAATATGGCCGAAAGGGTGATTGTGAGAATGCAATATTAGACTATAATAAGGCAATAGAATTAAACCCTAAAGCATTTGAGGCATACGCTGGTAAAGCTAATTGTTTAGCAATAGAAAAAAAATACGAAGAATCCATCGATAGCTCAAAAAAAGCTATTGAACTGACGCCAGATAAATCCGGTGATCTATATTTTAATATAGGTCTCGTCTATGATGAAGGAATGAACCAAAAAGAAGATGCTATCGAAGCTTACAATAATAGTCTTAAACATTCAGAAGATAAAAAGTTGATTAATAAAGCAAAAAGAAGAATTGCTAAACTCGAAAAAAATTAGAAAAAATTCTAGTGAAATATTTGGGGCCACGCACCCTTATTTCTTCATCAATACCCTGCTTTTATTTTTTTATTAAAATAATTAATCCCTAGGCGAATAGTGACTTGTTTCTTAAGTCGTTTGGCATATGGATTGCGCCGTGCTTTCAATTTAAAAAAATCGTATTCCGCTCTCATGGTTTTTCCTCCCAATATATTTTAGGTGGTTCCCAATCCAAAATTTAGAAAGTTTCCAAAAAATCACTAAACTTTTTCTGAATAAACCGCTGGCCTCGATCACCAAGAAATTGATGATAATGCTCCTCCAATTGGAGATCAGGATCGACTACAAAAATCTTAATTTTATTGGAAGATCGAGCAAGTGCAGACAACAACATCGTTCTAATATGAATATCTGCATCAGGCAGTGCGTATCCAATAAAATATAGTTCCTTCGCAAGAGCTACAGATTCCTCCGCCTTCTCCCAAACTTCTTTAAATATCCTATCTTGATAGTCCTTATAGTAGGTTGGCATCATAATAAGTGGCTCGTATTCAGCAGAACAATATGTGTTGATACATCTCCAAATCAGATCTTTCGCAACTGCCACTTGTTCAACAGCTAAGTCCAACTCATCACAACGTCGGCAATACATCGCAGTTTTAAGAGAGGGATTTGCCCCTTATTCAATCGATCGCTTAAATAATCTCCAGTTAGCACTCCACCTGTAGTGGATATACTCAATACCGGGCATATACTACGTCTAATATGAACCCCGTAATTACATAAATTTTTACTATATAAAGCATCATCTAACAACAGATCATAATTTGTTGTTAATAAAACATCTCCTCCAGTCAATTTATCAATAAAATCTCGAACTTTTTTTTCATTACAATTATATGGGGGATGATTAAGAATCTGTTCTAGCAACCTAAAAAATAGCTTATTTATTGCAGCTCTGATAGACAAAAAATACGTTTTTCCTTCTCCCTTCAAAGCTACACTATTTGATATACAAACATCTAAAAAAGATAAAACATCTTCTATCCTAGGGTATTTGTCATCTTTAAAGGAAAAAAAGTTTTCTAAAAATCTCTGAACTAAATTTAAATTATCTTCGCTGCAAGGATCATTTAACTTATTAAAAAAGGACTCGAGTATTTTGTCCGTAGAAGGAGCCTCTGGACAAACATCTATAGTAAAACCGGCTCCGATAAAAAAACTCTCTCAGATCGTATAGTATTCATTTAAAATATCCAAGGCCTTATAACGCAACCTTATCTCTTTCTCGGATCAAACTTTTATTTTCTCAGCGAGGGATAGGCCTCAACTTTACAGCGGTATTTAACGCCCCTGGTGGTTCCTTCTTTAGTAACAATGCCTGCTTTAACCAACGGCGCAATAAGCTGATTAACGCGCGCCCGGTTAATATTCATAAGCTTACAAAGCTGGGCTGAACCTAAGATACCATTCTTCTCTAATAGTTCCAGTAGTTCGCTTTGCTTGGGCGTTAAAGGTACTTGCTTATACTTACGCTGCTCTCCTTTTAAACGCTGGGTAACCGTTTCGATTGCTGCTAATAAACCTATGGCTATGTATTCAATCCAGTGAGTGTAATCACCGTCCATTTCGTGGGTCTGCTGGATCATGTCATAATACTTGGCCCGATCCTTGGCAAAAATTTCATCCAATTCTAAGGTCCAAATAGGATCATAACCACCGTTTAACAAGATCCACTGCGATGCCGCACGGGCCACACGACCATTGCCATCAACAAATGGATGAATGCCCACAAATTCATGGTGAAAGATCGCGCTGCGGATAATAGGATGCTCATCCCTTTGCTGTTCCAGCCATAAAAAAAGGTCATTCATGCTTTTGTTGACTTGCCGTGGCGGGATAGGAGTAAAAATAATTTGATTCTTCGCGTTAACAATATAATTTTGCACACTTCGATACTTTCCGCACCGGGCTTTAGCCAAAAGCCCTTTAGTCATCATGGCATGGAGCGTTAAAAGTCTTTGTGAGGTCACGTTAAGCATTTTATTTTTTAAAATCCACCGCAATGCTTTAATACAATTGGTGACCTCGAGTTTTTGCTTTTCTTGAGCAACCACACTCCTGTCCGCTGATAAAGCGGCGACCTGCGCTAAAGAAAGCATGTTGCCTTCTATCCATGTCGAAGAGTGAACACTGCGGTTAAAACTATCCATCGTCACATTCATTTTAATGATGGATTTCTTCCCAAGCTGTTCAATAAAAACCTTCTGGGAAGAAATCTTCTCCAGACAGGCAATCAAGAAAGGTGTAATTCGATAAGCCGCCTTAAACATGAATGAAGTATAACATATTGTATAGGAATTGTATAGGGTATTGTATAGGGCCGTATAAAAATCCCCGCCCAAGTATTTAGCAAGTCCTGCGTTATCGTTTGGCCGCGGTTTCTACCACTGATTTCAATTGCGCCAAGCCTTGCTCGAATTGACCACCGAGCATCTTATCGCAATTCATAACCAGGCTCATGGCCTTGCCCACAAAATTGCTTTTGCCGAACATGCTCCAACTCACCACTGTTTGATCACCTTGCGGTTGAAAAGTGAATTCCGCGGTGTGGGTGGCCTGGAAGGGCTTTAAGAATTCAAGTTTTATTCGGATCAGTTCGTTCGGACGGCTCTCGATGATAGTCTCACTGCCTTCGCCGATCTTATCATTGCCTGCCCATCGAAAAATCGCCCCGGTTCCTGCGGACGGCCCTTCAAAAAAATTCTTGGCGGTCGGATCCAATTTCGCCCACGGCGACCAGGCCTCCCAATTATGAAAATCGTTCACCTGGCCGAAGACAGCCGAAGGCAAAGCCGAGATCATTGCTGTGCGTGTGATGCGAAACTCGGATGGCTTCCTGGCAATAACGATGATAAGACCGATGATGATAACAGCGATAACGATGGCAATTTTTCTAAACATGGAATTTTTCTCCTTTTTGATTTTGTTTTAATCCTGACAGTTTGATGGCCAAGGATTTTAAAGCACTACGAGAACATTTGAGCAATCGAGACAGTATGTTATAATCTTTTTGTTTTTAAATCAACTGGACCTGAGGAAAACTGGCCATGGATATTCGTGCCGCATGTTTGAATTGTATGGATGGCCGAGTGCAACTGCCGGTCATACATTGGATCAAGAAAAAGCATAAGGTTGACTTCGTCGACGTCATTACTGAGGCGGGGATGGATGCGGTGCTGGCCAATCAGGACGATATCCATGAGATCATGCGCAGCATCGACATATCGGTTAATATCAACCGTGCCACGAGATTATTTGTCGTCGGACATTTTGACTGCCGCGGCAATCCCTCGGACCAAGAAACACATCACCTTCAAATTGTTTCCGCTGTCAAACGTCTTAAAAAACGCTGGCGTCGTCATAAAATCAACGGCCTATGGGTCAACCACCTCTGGCAAGTAGAAATCGTTGTCTAAACAATTCTGGGCCAACTTCTGGGCACCGAAACCTTATTTCTTCTAAGCTATTGACAAATATTTCTGCCAGGGTTTCCAGTAGTAGTTAGGCCAACCCTTTTTTATGTCGCCATAATCATGGTCTGGAATAAAGACGTGTACCAAATCAATTCTGGCCCCTCCATCAACCTGCTCAAATCTTAAAATCAAAATCGAGTCCTTATCGCTTTTGCTAAACTTACTCGATCTCCAAGTCTGAACAATCATCTTGTTTTTAGCAAGGGCCAAAAACTTTCCCTTGAGCATCCCGAAGGCGCTGAAATTTCCACCGAGTCTATTTTGGACAGTCGCTTTCGAACCGATGGCCGCGGCGTGCTTCTTCGAATCCATGTATATCCCGTACAATTTTTCTGGTGAACAATTCTTAAACGTCACACACTGCGTCAATGTTTTTGTCATAGCTCTCCTTCTAAAATTCATAAAAGATTTAAACCCGTTTGGATCATTTGCGCGGCAGCTGAGAAACAAAATCAATCGCCGCTGTCACCCATTGCCGTAAGGTTTCTTTTGATTTCATTCCTCCGGGAGCTATCATCACCCAGCCTTTCATCGCCCGTCCGGTGATATCAAACGGTTTGACATCGCTTTTTCTAAGCGCGCTCTGTGCTTGAGGTTCTCCCAAACGAAGAATCAGATGATCCTTCCATATGCCAAAACACATGTTCCCACGTAAAAGAAATCCAACGCCCCCAAACATCTTCTGCTCGTGAAAATCATTACGTTCGGCAATAAGTTTATGCAAACGCTCTTCTAATCGTTCGTCATAAGGCATCTTGAGTCCTATTTTTTCAGTAATTTCTTAGGAGGAACCATTGTTCCTTCAATATGCGCGTTGCCCCAGCGGACCATCTCCATCAAAAGCGACCGCAGATCTTCCCCGCGTCGCGTAAGAAAATATTCATACCGCGCCGACGTTTTTTTAAAAAAATGTTTCTCGATGAGACCATGCTCTTCTAACCGCCTGAGCCGTTCCGTCAAAATATTGGTGGCGATCCCTTCGGGGGATTCCAAGAATTCGCTAAACGATGTTTTCTTAAGGAACAACATATCGCGAATGATTAAGAGCGTCCATTTGTCTCCGATCAAATCCAAGACATTGGTCACGGGACATGCGGAACGATCAAGACATCCGCTGATTTTTTGAGAAGCTTTTGGACTTTTCATGACTTTATTCTGACAAAAAATTGGGGGCATGTTCCCAGCCTTATGCTGAGACACACACCCCCTCAATTCAAACAATTTTTATCTCGCGGCTTGGGCACTTATGGCATCTTGGACAAATTGACTGTAGTCTTTATAGCACTTTTGATAAAAAGGCTGGGATTTCAGACCTGCCCGCCATTTTTTCAGGGCCGGATATTTGTCGATGCTGGTGATTTGGGCCAATTCACAAGGATCTAAAATAGCCAGCAAACTCAAGTCCGCGAGGCTGAGTTCCTTGCCTGCCAAATATTGATTTTGCGACAATTGTTTCTCTAAAACTGGAAAATACTTGTCGAGGAATTCGAGTCCAACCTTGATAGATCCTTGATCAACCGGTTGCCCAGTCATCGGCGCGAAGACGCGATTAAAAAGAACACGTCCTAAAGCTTGCGCGACATGGATCGCCGCATAATCCATCCACGCGTCAATCACAGCCCGCTTTTTAGCATCCTGCGGATAAAGAGCAGAATTGTTGCTGGCGGCCAGATAACGAATGATAGAATTGCTTTCAAACAATTTGAAGCCGTCGATTTCGATGGCAGGGATTTTGCCCGTCGGACAAATGTTCAAAAATTCCGGTGTCCGATTCTCTCCGGCAATCGGATTGGTCTGCACCCAATCATACTTGAGGTTCAAGTGATTGAGGCAATAGCGCACCTTGCTGACATTGAATGAAAGCCCCATCCCATAAAGTTTGATCATAACCGCCTCCTGATTTAAATTGTTTTATTAACTTGCATTTTGCAAGTAATCAAATCCAAAATAGCACGACCGCTTTCAAATTGCAAGTTTTTTCGGCTGCTGTTGCCCCCTATGCCATATTCAATCATTGGGTAGCACTGAAAAATACTTGAGGGTTACTCATGGGTGTGACACTGAACACAACGGGAT
>JAHFFT010000084.1 GCA_023247795.1 Candidatus Omnitrophota bacterium | reverse complement strand
AGAAATCAGTAACCATTCCGCAAAGAAAATGATATATTAAGCTCATTCTTTTTATGGGTTTAATGCCCTTCAATAATTCTAAAAAAGGGGAAGATATGTGTTCCTATGGTGGTTCTTTTAAAGCGACGAAAACAAAAGTATTCATTAGTTTTGATTTTGATCATGATCAAGATTTAAAAATTTTGTTTGCTGGACAAGCAAAGCATGACGATACCCCTTTCGAGATAACGGATATATCTGTAAAGGAAGAATTATTTGGTGATTGGAAATCAAAAGCTCGACAGAAGATTAAAAATGCTGAACAAGTGGTTGTCATTTGTGGTGAACACACTGATACAGCGAGCGGTGTGAATGCGGAGATAAGAATCGCGCAAGAAGAAAGCAAACCTTATTTTCTTCTTTGGGGTAGAAACGGCAAAATCTGTAAGAAGCCGACAGCTGCGAAGCTCACCGATCAAATTTATCAGTGGACTTGGCCAAATGTCAAAACGTTGCTTGATGGCGGAAGATAAATTTCTCATGAGCGAGCTTTTTTCCAAATTCGAGAAAGATTATGGCCGAGATTACAAAGCCCATCTCTTGGAACAGTATAAGCTCTATGTTGAAAGCGTTGAAAAGACAAGCGATAGACGACAACAGGCAAACAATTATTTTATTACCATCAACTCGACTTTAGACATTTTTTTTGGATAAAAGGTTAAAAAAGAAGCCCTCACGTGGAATAATGAATCTGCGAAGATCAAAAACCACGGAGGGCAACGTGAATCTACAACTTTCATCCAGCATTATAAACATATTGACAAAATTTTCACCTGTTTTTTCGCAACCGACTTTTGAGAACTTTTTATTCTTAAGCACAGGGGCTATTTTAACCCAAGGCTCGCGGACAGTAACAAACATCTTGCGAACGCTTGGCAGCAGACCAAAACACTTTACAACGTACCACAATTTCTTTAAACGCTGTGAATGCCCTTTATTACAGTTATCGCGCATATTATGCTCTTTGATATTTTCTTTGGTACCCGGTGTCATTGAATTGGCCGTTGATGAGACCCTCTGCCGGCATAGCGGCCCAAAGGTATTTGGCGTCTGTTGTCATCGTGATCCTTTGCTGTCCACGCAAAAGCGTGTGCAATACAGTTTCGGCCATAAATGGGTCGTGCTGGCAGTACGTTTTCATGTGTCCTGGTTAACACGTCCCTGGACATTACCATGCCTGATGGCGCTCTGGGTCAGCGAGAAGCATTGTTCTAAATATGGCGTAAAACATCGAACCCCAGTTGAGTTAGTTATCATTATGCTGCGTTTATTGCACAAATGGTTTCCCAAACGCAAGTTTATTGTCGCCGCCGACGGTGGATTTGCTTCCATCGAGTTTACGCAATTTTGTGCGCGAACCCCTTGGGTACAGTTAGTCAGCCGTTTGCGCCGTGATGCCCAGTTGTTTAATCCGTCAATCATTCAACCTAAGCGAGGGCGCAGACGTGACAAAGGCAAACGTCTTTTATCACCCGAAAAGTTGGCCAGTCAAAAGAACGCTCCCTGGGTTAAAACAACCGTCAGCTGGTATGGCGGCGAATCCAAAAGAATCCTGTATATTCACAATCAAGCATTGCTTTACCAGCCGGGCCGTGGAACCGTTAAAATCGCCTGGGTCTTGGTCCGTGACCCTCAAGGAAAATTGCGTGATGAATCTTTTTACACAACTGATCTGACCATGGCCCCGCAAGAGATCATCCGTCATTTTGTCGAACGCTGGACCATTGAGGTCACCTTTGAGGAATCCAAAAGATTTTTACTGGTAGAATCAACCCGTAATCGTAAAAAAGAATCAGTCTTGCGCAGCTTCCCTTTATTAATGGGGCTGTTCAGTTTAATATCGCTGTGGTACTTTGATCGTTTCAAAAAACGACCAAAAGTTACAACAGCCCAAGCTTGGTATCAAAAAGAACAGCCGACCTTTGCCGATGCCATCAATGCCATGCGTAAGGACATCTGGGACTTAAATCTTTTTTCAATGTTCACCAAAAATCATGACATGGTAAAAATACCAAGATCTTTTATGGCCTTTATATCCGATTCCCTCGTGGGATTCGTTTAAGGACGCTATTTTGGGCCGTTAAAAATGTCTAAAGTCGA